>DASQLJ010000337.1:0-10929 GCA_035630095.1 Longimicrobium sp. | reverse complement strand
GGGTGGAGTGGCCCAGGTACTCCGCGCCGCACACCAGCGACAGGCGCGTGGCCCCGTCGCGCGCGGCGAACCAGTCGAGGAGCTGGATGAGCTGGAGCTGGTCGTACAGGTCGTGCTCGAACCAGAGCACCACCTCGTCGTGCGCGCCGGCGGCGGCCAGCGCGGCGTCGCGCGCGGCGAACTCGCGCGCGATCTCGTCGGCCGGGCCCCAGCCGCACCCGGCGATGTAGCGCGCGCGGACGGCGCTGAGCTCCGGCAGCGGGAGCGTGGCGGGCACCGGCCCCTCGTGCAGCACGTCGCGCCAGCAGAGCACCTCGCCGCCCAGGCCGCAGCCCGCCAGCAGGTCGCCCGCGCTGTCGCCGTTGGTGATGTGGAGCATCGTCGTCTGTCGTTCGGTCAGGTGCGCAGCGGCACGTCGCCCGGCTCGGTCCAGCCGGGGCGACCGCGCAGCTCGGCGGCGAGCGGGGCGTCGCGCGTGCCCACCATCACCACCGTCTGCGCCGCCTGCGTGACGTGCAGGTACTTGTGGAAGCCCGAGGCCGCGCGCGCCACGCCGCGCCCCTCCAGCGCCTTCAGCGCGCCGTCCACCTCCGCCAGTGCGTCGCCCTGCTTCACCAGCACGTGGTACGCCGCCAAGCGCTCCTCCTGTGCGTGGATTCGTCCCTCCGCCCGCCGCCGCCAAGGTAGCGAGCCGGCCGCGGGCCCGCATCCGCCTCCATCCCCCCGATACCGCGGAGGCGGAGACGGCGCGCAAAACGAAGGCCCGGGCGCGGTGCCCGGGCCTTCCGTGGTTCAGCGCTTGGCCTGCTCGGCCATTCGCTTGCCCGGCGCTTCCGGGTTCTTCGGCTTCTCGTCCGGCGCGCGGCCGGCGTTGCGGATGTTGATGAGCTTGTTGAGCGTGTCGAACCAGAACGGCGCCCCCAGCGACAGCGCGAACGCCGTCAGCAGCAATCCCATGATCTTGCTGAGGATCGCGGGCCACTTCCACGGGCTGGACATGGCGCTCGCGTACTCCGGGAGCGGCGTCGCGGCGGAGATCTCGCTCCAGATCTGCTGCTTCTCGACCGGCGTCACCGCGTGCGCACGCTTCCCGCCCGTGGTGTCCGCCAGCTCCTTCAGGCGTGCCCGGTAGATCTCGCCGACGACCTTCCCCTTGCGCTCGCTCGCCTCCGTCGGCAGCAGCCGCCGCGCCATCCCGAGCTTCTCCATGTCTTCCCATCCCCACCCGAAGCCGAGCTGGGTGCGGTACAGCATGGAGGTGGTCGAATCGAACACCGCCCGTGCGGCGGCCAGGTCGCGGAACGTGGTGTCTGCCGACGTGGTCGTGTCCTTGGTCCCACCGGAAGCCGAGCCGCCGGTTGTCGACGTCGGCGACGGGGTCGGAATGGGCGTATCCACGGTATCCGTCGTCGAAGCCGCGCCAGTGTCGACCGCGGGCGAGGGCACCAGCGTGTTCGCGCCGGCCACCGCGGTGTCGGTGGTCTGCGATGCGGTGTCGGTGACCTGCGATGCGGTGTCGGTGGACTGCGACGCCGCCGCGGCTGAGTCGGCGGCGAATCCGGCCGTGTCCGCGCTCGCGGTATCCTTCGCCTGAAGCGTCGCAATCGAAGGGAGGGCGGCGGAGGCCTGCGCGGCCAGGCCCTCGCGCAGCTTGTCGTCGGTCGAGAGGCGGCGCCACATGTCGATGGTGTCGGCGTTCAGCATGATCGCCACCACCAGGCCGATCAGCCACAGGATCACCTGCGTGCGCCGCTTGTACGCGCCCGAGACGCGGTCCATCGAGTTGTTGAACCACACCTCCACGCTGTCGTGCAGCTTCTGCAGCTCGGTGCGGCTGGACGCGATCCGGGTGTCCACCTGCGCGCGCGCCGTGGCGGGGACCGTGGCGGAAACCGCCATCTTCTCGACGGGCTCGACGCCTTCCGAGGGGATGGTCTGGGAGACGTCCGCGAACGCGTCTTCCCTCATCAGGTGCAGGACGTCGCGGACCGACTGCGGCGAGGTGCGCGTCACGCTGGCGGGATCGCCGCCCGTGGGCGCCGTCCCCGCGCCGGCCGTCGCCCCACCGGTACCCGCCTGCGGGGCGGCCGCCGACCTGGCCACCGGGACGGCGGGCTTCTCGATGGTGTCCAGCAGCGCCATCGCGAAGGTGCGGGCGGGGATGTACGACGGGGGGCGTTCCCCGCCACGCCGGTCGAGGCTGTACATCGACTTGATCAGGCGATGGTTCAGGACGCGATCCTTCAGATCGTCGTCGCGTTGGTCATCCAGCAGCTTCTGGATGCCGGCGACCAGTGCCTTTCCGCGCCGGTTGGTGAGGCCCGCGATGTACTCGTTGACCGCCGTGCAGAGCAGGCTCAGCAGCAGGTAGACGAACGCGAGGCCGACGACGACGTCGAGAATTTCGAGACCGAACATGGGGAACCGTGGGGGCGGGAGAAGCGGGGTGCGGCGGGGCGCCGCGGCGGGTTACGTGGAATTGGATGGACGGGAAGGCCGGCTTTCGCAAGCCTGTCGTAAGAATGGTGCCTCTTACCGGCGGCTGAAGCCGCGGCGCCGCGGCAACAGCGACGAAAAGCCTCGCAAACTGCGCGAGGCTCGACGGCTCGGGGGCTGGTCCGCATCACCCGATGCAGACCTGCCGATGGAGGGCTAGAAGTCGCCGATGAAACCGATCTCGGGCTTCAGCTCGTGGCCCAGCTCGCGCTGCACGGTGGCCTGCGCCAGGTCGATCAGCTCGCGGATGTCGCGCGCGGTGGCGCCGCCCAGGTTCACCATGATGTTGGCGTGGCGGTGGAAGATCTGGGCGCGGCCGCTCTCGTGGACGTACCCCTTCAGCCCGCACTGGTCGATCAGCCGCCCCGCGCCGATCCCTTCGAGCTTCTGGAAGATCGAGCCGGCGCTGGGGTAGAGCCACAGGTCGGGGTGGCGGTCGTCGCGCCACTGCAGGTTCTCGCGGATCACGGAGCGCAACTCGCGCTCGTCCGCCGGGTCCAGGCGGAAGGTGACGTCGAGCACCACGTCCTTGCGGTCGTGCAGCACGCTGTAGTCGTAGCCGAACTTGAAGTACGCG
The DNA here is from genome assembly GCA_035630095.1 of Longimicrobium sp. Taxonomy (GTDB): domain Bacteria; phylum Gemmatimonadota; class Gemmatimonadetes; order Longimicrobiales; family Longimicrobiaceae; genus Longimicrobium. The sequence continues at coordinate 7,856 of DASQLJ010000337.1, read as the reverse complement.
TGGTCCACCTCGCGCACCTCGCCCTCCTCGCTCAGGATGGTGGCGCTCTCCACCACCTCCTCGATGAACATCGTCCGCTCGCGCTCGGGCGGCGGGGAGAGGAAGTGCAGGTTCTGCCAGATCGCCCCGCCCACGGTGCTGGGGATGCCCACGTAATGGTGCAGCCCGCCCAGCCCGCGGCCCACGGTGAACTGGATCAGGTCCGGGTAGGTGGTCGCCCCCGAGCCCGCGCGGACGCGCACGTCGTCCAGGGCCTCGATCTCGGACACCTCGTTGCGGATCACCAGCCCGCGGAAGCCGCCGTCGCCCACCAGGATGTTGGCGCCCAGGCCCAGCAGGAAGAACGGGATCTCCAGCTCGCGCGCGGCGGTCACCGCGTCGGCCAGGTCGCTCGGGGTGCGGGCGCGGTACAGCAGGTCGGCCGGGCCGCCGATCTTGAACGTGGTATAGGGCGCCAGGACCACGTCGCGCTCCAGGTGCGTGGGGTCCAGCCGCGCCGTCAGCTCGCCTACGGGAAGGTCGAGGGTGTTCGCCTGGGGCATTCCGCTCTCGGGATCATCGGGGTACGGGGCGACGCGCGCCGCCCATGCTACGCTCGGCGGGGCGGTTCGCAAGGCCGGTGCCCGGTGCTTCCCCGCGCCGCGCGCGACGGTAGATTGCGCTGCCGCGGCTGAGGGGAGCTCCAGCGCCTCGCGGGGTGACCGGTGCGAGGAACGGGTGGTGGCGCACGCGGCGGCGGCCCCCTCCCCGCGCTCCGCGGGGGAGGGGGTGAACGGCGACGGAACGCCGGGGCGATGTGGATCGACGCAAACCGCCGTTGGAGTCCGCGAAGGCGGCGCGAAGGCGGACTGCGTGCCGTTGTAGCGGCGAGTTCACTCGCATATTTCGATGTCTCGGACGCGCCTCGGACGCCTTCGACGCCTTCGACGCCTCCGCTCCGACGCCTCCGCTCCGACGCCGGCCACGGCTCCGACGACCCATGATGACATCGCCCTTCCGCCAGATCCAGATTCCCATGTATCCACGCTCTCGATGACGGCGCAACGATCCGCGGAGGCGGGGCGGTGGGGGGTGCTGGGGCTGCTGGCGGCGGCGGAGCTGCTGGGGATGTCGCTCTGGTTCACGGCCAGCGCGGTGTCGCCGCAGCTTCGCGCGCTGTGGGGGCTGTCGGAGGGGGAGGCGGGGTGGCTGACGGGCGCGGTGCAGCTCGGCTTCGTCGCGGGGACGGCGATCGCGGCGGTGCTGAACCTGGCGGACGTGCTGCCGGCGCGCGGCTACTTCGCCGTGTCGGCGCTGCTGGCGGCGGGGGCGAACCTGGCACTGGTGGGCGCCGGCGGCTACGTGCCGGCGCTCGCGGCGCGCTTCGCCACCGGCTTCTTCCTGGCCGGCGTGTATCCCCCGGCCATGAAGATGGTGGCCACGTGGTTCCGCACCAGCCGCGGCGTGGCGATCGGCACCGTGGTGGGCGCGCTCACCGTGGGCAAGGCCACGCCGTACCTGCTGCGCGCCTTCCCCGCGCTCGACTGGCGGACGGTCGTCGCGACCGCCTCCGCCGGCGCCGTGGCGGCGGCGATCCTCGTGGCGATCGGCTACCGCGACGGGCCGTTCCCGTTCGCGCGGCGCCCGTTCGCCTGGGCGCGCGCGGCGGACGTGGTGCGGCACCGGCCCACGCGGCTGGCGATCGGCGGATACCTCGGCCACATGTGGGAGCTGTACGCAATGTGGACGTTCATCTCGCTCTACTTCCACGACTTCTTCGCGCACCAGGGGCTGTCGGCCGGGCAGGCGGCGGCGCGGGCGGGGCTGGTGGGGTTCGCGGTGATCGCGGCGGGCGGCATCGGCTCCGTGCTCGCGGGGCGATGGGCGGACCGGCTGGGGCGCGAGCGGGTGGCGATCTGGGCGATGGCCGTGAGCGGCGCCTGCGCGCTCGCGATGGGATGGCTGCTCGCCGCCCCCGCCGCGCTCGCCATCGCCGTCGCCCTGGTGTGGGGATTCGCGGTGGTGGCCGATTCGGCCCAATTCAGCGCGGTGGTGACGGAGGTCGCGCCGGACCACGCGGTGGGCACCGCGCTCACGCTGCAGACCGCGCTCGGCTTCCTCCTCACCTCCGTCACCATCAGCGCCGTCCCCCCGCTGCGCGACGCGGGCGGATGGCCGCTCGCGTTCGGCGTGCTGGCGCTCGGCCCGGCCGTCGGCATCGTCGCGATGCGCCGCCTCCAGCTCGCCCGATCCGCATCTACCGAATGAGGTTCGACGGATGGACTCGCCGCACGTCTGAGCCAGCCTGCCGATGAAGATCCCGCCGACCGGCCCGCCGCGGCATGCACCCCTCCATCATGCCTCGCGGATGCCGTGCTTCGGTGACGTGTTCAGGCTTTCGCCATGAACACCATCACGAACTCGCCCGCGTCGGTCACGAACAGCTCGTGGCAGAGCACTCCCGCGAGGTTCCCGGCCGCCTCGCCCATCCGCGCTTCCAGACCGCCGAGATCGTCCAGCCCGTCGACCACGCCCACCGACCGCGAGGAGATCCGCACTTCGTATCCCGGCTCATCGTCGCGGTATCCGAGGGTGAGCACGAGCTTCCCGGCGCCCTCCAGGTATTCGACGCCGATGCTCTTGGCCGCCACCTGCCGCTCGCGCACGAACGCTTCCGCCTGCATTCCCAACTGGCCCACGTCCGCGCCGGAGCCCGTGAACACCTTGAACTTGTGGTGAATCTGCGCTTCCACGTCTGTCATGGTCGCCTCACGGTCTGGGGGGGAAGAGGATGATGGTGGATTGTACTCCCATGCAGGGCGGAGCGACAGCTTGGCGATGCGAGCCGATGCAAGGCCGAAGCGCTGCCGAAGGGCATCCGGTATCGCGAGCTGCTTCTTCCCAATCCTGAAGCGTCATCAGACCACGGCTTCTCGTCCGACCCGTGCCACGAATGCGGCAGACCGTCGACGCGCGGGGTTGTCGCGCGGGAACGGCTCCGGCACTTTGCGTGATCCCCACCCGCGCCGTTCGCCCAGCTTCCCGAGCGAGGCCCGCCATCTCCGACTGCATCCTGATCTTCGTCCGCGCGCCGGAGGCGGGGCGCGTGAAGACGCGCCTGGCCGCGGAGATCGGCGCGGAGGCGGCGCTCGGCGTCTACCGCCGTCTGGCCGAGCACGCCGTCGCCCAGGCGCGCGCGGCGGGCGACGTCGCAGTTCGCATCCACTTCACCCCTGCTTACGCGGGGGAAACCGTGCGGCGCTGGCTGGGTGACGACGGCGCCGAGTACCTGCCGCAGGCGGACGCGGACCTGGGCGAGCGGATGCGCGCGGCGTTCGAGGCGGCGTTCGAGGCCGGCCACCGCCGCGTCCTCATCATCGGCTCGGACCTGCCGGGGCTCACGGCGGACCTGCTCCGTGACGCCATCCATCATCTCGACCATCACGTCGTCGTCCTGGGCCCCGCGCGGGACGGGGGCTATTACCTCCTGGGGCTTCGGCGGATGGTGCCCGCGCTCTTCGCCGGCATCCCGTGGAGCACCGACCGGGTACTCGCGCTCACGCTGGAGCGGCTCGCCGGGTTGGGCATCGCCCCGGCGCTCCTCCCGGAGCTGGCGGACGTGGACGTGGCGGCGGACCTGCCGGACGGCTGGCGCGCGTGGGTGCGGGAAGGGGCGGCGGCCGCATGGACGTGATCGAATTCATCCGCGGCGTCTTCGGCAACAACCCCGTCGAGTGGACGGCGGTGGTGTTCGGGATCGTCAGCGTCTACCTGAGCGTTCGCGAGAACGTGTGGGGCTGGCCCACGGGCATCATCAACGTGTCGATGTACGTGTTCATCTTCTTCAACGCGAAGCTGTACGCGGACATGGGGCTGCAGGTGTTCTACATCGCCATCTCCTTCTACGGCTGGTGGAACTGGCTGTACGGCGGCGCGAACCACTCGGAGCTGCACGTCACCCGTCTTTCCCGGCGGATGGTGCTCGTGCTGCCGCTGGTGGGCGTCGTCGGCGCGGCGGCGCTCGGAACGCTGCTGCAGCGGAACACCGACGCGGCGCTCCCTTTCCTGGATTCGACGCTCACCGTCGCCAGCCTGATCGCGCAGTACCTGATGACGAAGAAGGTGCTGGAGAACTGGGCGATCTGGGTGCTGGCGGACGTGGCGTACGTGGGGATGTACATCAACAAGGCGCTGTATCCCACGGCGTTCCTGTACTCGGTGTTCCTGGTGCTGGCGACGATGGGGTGGTTCCAATGGAAACGCTCGTGGCGGCAGCAGCAGGCGGCGCCGGCTGCGTCGTGACGCGCCCGGCGTCGTGAGCGGGCCGCTGCGCGTGGTGGTCACCGGCTCGGAGTCCACCGGGAAGACGACGCTGGCCGCGCGCCTGGCCGTGCACCTCGGCACCGCGTGGCTCCCCGAATTCAGCCGCGCGTACGCCGAATCCGCCGGCCGCCCGCTCACGCGCGACGACGTGGAGCCGATCGCGCGCGGCCAGCTCGCCGCCGAGCGCGAGGCGGAGGCCCGCGCCGGGCGGCTGATCGTGCTGGACACCGACGTGCTGAGCACCCTGGTCTACGGCGCGCACTACTACGGCCACGCGCCGGCGTGGATCGCGGACGCGCTGCGCGACCGGCCCGCCGACCTCTACCTCCTCTGCGACATCGACGTGCCGTGGGTGGCCGGCCCGGCGCGCGACCGCGGCGACCTGCGCGAGGAGATGCATGTGCGCTTCGCCGACGCCGTCCGCCGCACCGGCGTCCCCACCGTCGTCATCCGCGGCGGCTGGGACGAGCGCTTTCGCACCGCCGCCGCCGCGGTGGACGCGCTGCTCGCCGCCCGCTGACGCCGCCGCGCCATGCCTCCCCCGATCTCCATCGTCATCCCCGTGCTGAACGAGTCGGCGACGCTGGGCGATTCGCTCGCCGCGCTAAAGCCGCTGCGCGCGCGTGGGTGCGAGGTGCTGGTGGTGGACGGCGGCAGCACGGACGGGTCGACGGAGGTCGCGCGGCGGCTGGCGGACCGCGTGATCGCCTCGCCCCGCGGCCGGGCGCGCCAGCAGAACGCCGGCGCGGCGGAGGCGGCGGGCGGCGTGCTCCTCTTCCTCCACGCCGACACGCGCCTGCCGCCGGATGCCGACCGGCTGGTAATCGACGGTTTGCGCGCGAACGGGCGGGGATGGGGCCGCTTCGACGTGCGATTGAGCGGGCGCCACCCGATGCTGCGCGTGATCGAGCGGATGATCGGCGCCCGCTCGCGCCTCTCCGGCATCGCCACGGGCGACCAGGCGATCTTCGCGAGCCGCGAGTGGTTCGCGCGCGCCGGCGGCTTCCCGCCGATCCCGCTGATGGAAGACGTTGCGCTGTCGAAGGCGCTCAAGCGCCTGGGCCCGCCGCTCTGCCTGCGCGAGACGGTGCTCACCTCGAGCCGGCGCTGGGAGGAGCGCGGCGTGTGGCGCACGATGGCGCTGATGTGGAGGCTGCGGCTGGAGTTCTGGCTGGGCGCGGACCCGGCGCGGCTGGCGGAGCGGTACCGGTGAGGGAGAGGGGGGGTGGAACTGGCGGCGGCGCATGCGGCGGCCGCCCCTCCCCCCGGCCCCCTCCCCGCGCTCCGCGGGGGAGGGGGGGAACGGCAACGACGGTTTTGCGCGACACAAAAAGGAGAAAAAGCTCACCCTCTCCCGCGCGGGGGAGGGCGAGCGCTCTCGGGCGCGGGGAGGGGGCCCGCGAGGCCGCCGAAGCGCCGCGGGCCTTTCGGTCGAACCGTCCTACCGTCCGCCGCTCAGCGCGCGCGAGCTCACCACCTGGCCGGCGCGGTTCAGCACCAGCTCGATGATGCCGCCGGCGGGGTCGCGCACCTGGCGCACCACCTGGCCCGCGGCGTTCGTGGTCTGCCGCAGGGCGGGGAGGGCGAGCAGGTCCGTGACCGTACGCGAGCCCACCACGTTCCCCGCGGTGTCCAGCGTGCGCTCCACGATGCTGCCGCCGGCGAGCGTCCGCTGCACCGTCTGCCCCAGCGTGTTCACCGTCTGGCTCAGCACGCCGCCGGGCTGCGTCACGTTGTTCAGCGTCTGCCCCACGGCGCCGACCGCGCGGTTCACCGGGCCGCTGGGCGCCAGCGCGCGATTCGCCACGCCGCCCACGGTGCCCACGGTGTTGTCCACCGTGCTCAGCACCTGGGTGAGGATCCGCGGGTTGCGGTCGAGGGTCGACACGACGCGGTTGACGATGCGGGTGACGTTGTCCAAGTCCACCCACAGGTACGCCTCGGCCTCCACGCCGGTGATCTCCAGCCGCACGCGGCCGATGCTCACGTCGGCGCCGGCGTCGACCTGCACCAGGCTGGCGACGTTGGCGGCCAGCGCCAGGTGCGCGCGCAGGTTCTGCACGTTCACGCCGATCGAATCGACCGAGAGGTTGGGCACCTCCAGGATCACGTCGTAGTTGGGCGTGCCGCCCTGCTGCGCGGGGCGCGCCGCCTGGGCGGTGCGCTGCGCCGCCGAAAGCGGCTGTGCCTGCGCCTGGATGCGCGCCGACGTGGTGTCCTGCTGCGCGGCCGCCGCCGCCGGACCCATGGCCAGCGCGAGCGCGGCCGCCAGACTTCTGCGCATCATCCCCCACCTCCCGCAAGCGTAACCGCGCCGCCGTTTTCGGCGCGGCGCAACGAGACTGCATTCTCCCCGATCGTCGGACGAGAGGCCGGCGAAGCACGCTCCATGCCCCGGCCCGCGTCCACTCACGGCGGCGCGGACGTGCGTGCCGTGTCCGCCCGCGCCGGCGCCCCGCACGCGCCGCCGCCCAGCGCCCCCGCCAGCCCCGCGTCCCCCGCCAGCGCGGCGAGGCACGCGGCCTCCACCCGGCCCACGATCTCCACGGCGATACGGACGTCGCGGTAGGTGACGCCGGGCTCCACGCGCTCCGGCAGGTTGCGGCGCTCCACCACGCGAACGGCCGGCCCGCCGCACCCGACCACCCGCGCGCTCGCCCGCGGCTCGGTGCGGAACGTCACCTCGTCGATCGTGGCCGAGGCGCGGATCACCACCACGGCGCCCGCGGTGTCCGCGCGCGCCGAATCGCCGGCGCAGGGCACGGCGGCGGCCTGCGCGTGCGCCAGCGACGGCGCGGCGCAGCCCACCAGCACGGCCATGATCCAGATCGAACGCGGCATCGTCGGCTCCTTGTGAGGCAGGGCGGCTTCTCAACTTCCGTGCCCCGACCGGCACGCTTTCTGCCCCGGCCACCCCCTCGCGCGGCGGAGGACCCGGCGTTGCGCGTGGATGCGGATCGCCTACGTGGAAGAGGAAGCCATGCGGACACGGTGGATGGGGATCGCGGCGATGGCGCTGCTGCTGCCCGGCGCGGCCGATGCGCAGCGCGGACGCCCGCAGCAGGCCCCCGCGACGGGAACGTGCGCGCGCGCCGCGGCGGCATCCCAGGCGTCCGCACCCGGTCGCCAGCCGGGACCCCCCGCGGAGTACCAGGCGTACGACGTGGTGCTGAGCGTGCCGCGGCTGTGCGTGGAGCGCATCACGCTGGACGTGGAGAACCTGGACGTGCGGCTGGCGCTGAACGCGCAGGTGGCCAACCTGGTGAGCGTGCAGGCCGGCGCCAACGTGTCGATCCAGCAGGTGAACATCGGCATCCGCGGCGTGCGCGCCGAGGCGCTGCTGCTGGTGGACCTCGACAACGTGGCGGCGGTGATCGACCGCACGCTGCAGTTCGTGGACAACCACCCCGAGATCGTGACGCAGCTCACCGGCACGGTGAACCGCACCGTCAACACCGTGGGCGGCGTGGCCAACACCGCGCTGCAACCCGGCGGCGTGGTGGACCGAACCGTGGGCGTGGCCGGGCAGACGCTGAACAACCTGACGCAGCCCG
>DASQLJ010000336.1:0-5361 GCA_035630095.1 Longimicrobium sp. | reverse complement strand
ACACCGATCGGCACCAGCACCAGGCTGGTGGTGAACACCCGGTCCAGCACGCGCGCCATGCGGCCCTTGGGCGGGTCGCCGCGCGCCGCGGCCGCGGGGGGCGGCCCGGTCATATCACAGCCCCCGTTCGGCGCGGTAGCGCTCCACCACGCCGCGGTAGCTCTCCACCAGCCGGCCGTTGATGGTGCTCCAGTCGCGCTCGGCCGCGGCCTCGCGGGCGCGGCACCCCATGCGGCGGCGTTCGCCGGCGTCGTCCAGCAGCGCCTGCACCTTGGCGGCGAAGTCGGCGGGGTCGTTGGCCCGGGCGATGAACCCCGTCTCCCCCGGCTCCACCAGGTCGGGCGGGCCGCCGCGATCGACGACGACGGCGGGAAGGCCCGACGCCTGCGCCTCCAGGATCACGTTGCCGAACGTCTCGGTGGTGGAGGGGAAGACGAAGACGTCGCCCGAGGCGTACCAGCGGGCCAGCGCGTCGCCGGTCTGGTGGCCGGCGAAGTGGGCGCCGGGGAGGGCGCGCTCCAGCTCGCCGCGCATCGGGCCGTCGCCCACCAGCACCAGCCGGTGGGTGCTGCCGCCCGCCCGCAGGATCTTTTCCGCTTCGACGAGGTCCGCCAGGTCTTTCTCCTTCACCAGCCGGCTCACCATCAGCAGCACCGGCGTGTCCTCGTCGGCCCCCACCCGCGCCCGCAGCTCCGCGTCGCGCCAGCGCGGCGAGAAGCGGCCCAGGTCGATCCCGCGCGACCACAGCTCGGTGTTGGTGATCCCGTGGGCGCTGAGCTCGCGGATGATGCCGTGGCTGGGCGCGTACACCCGCTCGCAGCGCGCGTAGAACTTCCGCATCAGCCGCCAGCCGAACCATTCCAGCCCGCCCAGGCCATAGAAGGGGAAGTACGAGACGAAGTGCGTGTGGAAGCTGCTGACCACGGGGATGCCGGCGCGCTGCCCGTACTTCTGCGCGCGCACGGCGATGGGGGTGGGGCTCACCACGTGGATCAGGTCGGGCCCGTATTCCTCCAGCCGCCCCGACACCTTGTGGCCGATGGGGACGGCGAGGCGGTAGTCGGTGTACAGCGGGAAGCGGATGTACGGCACCTTCTCCACCCGCTTGGCCCACGACAGCTCGGGCGGCGGCGTGAACGGCGAGAGCACGCGGAACGACACCCCCGCGCTCTCCAGGTAGCCGAAGAGCTGGGCGAGCGTCCTGGAGACCCCGTCCACGTGGGGGAGCAGGCTTTCCGAGACGTAGGCGACCTTCAGCGGCCGTTCGCCCCGTTCCGTCATTCGCACCAGCTTCGGTTGGGTCCTTCCGGACGTGCCGCGGAGGCGGGTCGCGCGGGAAGCCGGCAATGTAATCGCCTTCGGCGGGCGAGGGACAGAGGGCCGGGCGCGCCACGCCGGCCACCGCCGCGACGGGAGCCGCATCGGCCGCGTTCGGTCGGGTTCCGCGCGCGACTTCGACGCTCATCCGCGCGATTTGTTTTCGTGAAGGCGGCTGAAGACGCGGGCTGGGACAACGGGTAGCCTCGCAGACCGCGCGAGTCTGGCGCGGCGGCACCGGCGCGCGGCATCGTCTCGAATCATCCACGGATGCCGTTGAAGTCCGCGAAGGCGGACGGCGTGCCCTCGTAGCGGCGAGTTCACTCGCAAATTCTCACGAGGATGCCCTCGTCTCGGTCGCTTGGTTGGATCGTCAACGGCGTCATCGGGGGGATTCGGAGCACCCTGATGACGCCGTTCGGTCGGGCAGTTGTCCACTTTCGAAAAAACTGATAACTCAGCGCGAGCGCTACCTCCAGCCGCCTTCCCGCGGCACCGCCGCGAGCGCACCGCGCGCCGGCATCACCGCGCGGCCGCTGGCGCCACGCCGATGCGGAAGGGGGCGGGGACGCGGGCCTTTTCGACGGCGAGGCGGCCGTTTTCGAGCGGGATCAGGATCTCGCGTGCGGGTCCGCTTCCGCTCATCGCCTGCAGCTCGAGGGCGACGGTCACGCTCCATCCGGCGCCGAGCTCGTCGTTGATGTCCAGCCGGCGGCCGCGCTTTACCTGGCCGGCGGGGCCGCGCGCCACCAGCTCGAAGCGCGACGCCGCGAACTCGTTCGAGGGGCCGCGGATCAACAGGTGCTGCAGCACCCGCCCGGGGCCGCCGAAGGAGACGATCGCCACCTGCGTGCGGTCCGTGCCGCCGCCGGGGCCGCCGTCCGCCGCGTTGGCGCCGTGCAGCGCCGCGTATCCGCTGGCGATCCCCCGCACCTCGATGTACAGCAGCGGCTTGTCGGCGCTGAACAGCCGGTGGCCGGTGCGCAGCGAGTAGTAGGTGGACAGGTTCTCCGCCCCGCAGCAGCCGTACCGGAGCACGCGGTACATCTCCTCGCCCCCCAGCTCCTCGCCGTACCACGGGCCGCCCTCGTCGCCGGCCTGGCGGATCGTCCAGGCGGGCCGGGCGGCGGGTCGCTCCGCCGGCCGCGCCACCACGGTCACCTGGCCGTGTCCGCCCTCGTGGCTCTCGCAGCGGTCCATCGTCACCCGCTCCTCCAGCACCAGGTGCGGCGGCTGCGCGCCGGGGACGGCCCCGGTCCCCACCACGGTGTACCTCACGCTGGCGGTCTGGTAGCCGAACGCGCAGTTCTCCGTGCGCGGCTTGATCCGGTAGCTCGCCGTTCCCTGCAGCGGCGCCGCTGCCTGCCCCGCCGCCCCCGAGGTGCACGCAACCACCCCCATCGCCCCCACCCACAGCGCTATCCGCATCATCGTCATCTCGGGGAGATTCGTCACAGGAGGGATTCCACCCAGCGAGCGGGAGACATCACGATGCCCAACCTGCATCGCGGCGACCTTGGCCCCTCGCCCCGATGCCGCCCCCACAGCCTCGCGCGGTTTGCGAGGCTTCCCATTGTTCCAGCCGCGGCTTCAGCCGCCTTTGAGCGAAGGCGCCGGCCGGAGGGCCACCCGCTCCTCGACCTTCTACGCCGCCTCCGCCCCCCGCAGCGCCTCCCGCGCCGCCCGGTAGCCTTCCTCCAGGAAGAACTGCGTGCGGTCGAAGTCCCACCCGCCCAGGTGGCCGATGCGCGGGCGGATGCGCAGCAGCGGCGGGCCGGTCCACGGCTCCTCCTGCGCGCGGATGCGCTGCTGCTGCAGGTTCAGCGTCAGCACCCGGTCGTGGATGGCGATCATCCCGCGGTCGAAGTAGTCGCTGGCCGGCGGCGTCATCTCGCTCCCCACGTCCACCGCGATGATGCGCTCGGTGGCCCATTGCGCGGCGTAGCGGATGGGGAGCACGTCCACCACCCCGCCGTCCACCAGCACGTCGCCCTCCAGGCGCAGCGGGGGAAAGTAGATGGGGATCGCGCAGCTCGCGTAGATCGCGTCCACCACCGGCGTCGCGGTGTCCACGCCGGTACCGAACCAGCGCGCGTCGCCCGTCACCAGCGACACGGCGTTCACGCGCACGGGGAAGCGCGCGTCCACGAAGCTCTTCAGCGGCAGGTTGCGGTCGATCCACTCGCGGTAGTGGCCGCCGTCGAACACCGCCTCCTCGCGCACGCCGCCGAACAGCACCGCGCGGCGGTTGATGGAGACGATGTCGTCCTTCCTCAGCGCGCGCGCGACCTTGGCCAGCTCGCGCCACCCGTACCCGCCCGCCAGCGAGCACGCGATCAGCGCGCCGATGCTGCACCCGGTCACCGCGTCCACGCGGATACCGGCCTCCTCCAGCGCCTTCCACACGCCGATGTGCGCCACCCCCTTCATGCCGCCGCCGCCCAGCACCAGCACGGTGCCCGGCCTGTCGGCGGTCGGCAGCGGGATCGGATCAGTCGTCACGCGAAGGGCCCGGGTTCGGAGTGCTGGATCGGGAGGCTGGGTGGTGGTGCCGAACGTGCACGAAGGCTTCGGGGGGCGGCGGGACGAAACGCACTCGCGCACTCACGAACTCGCGCACCTGTTGCGGTTCTCCCGGCGTGCCCGGTCCCGTGGCCCAAACGTCCGTTTCGGCGCGCCATGCAGCTTGACGTACGGGATGGCGCGGAGTAGGTTGCCAGTTGATACGGAGAATCATTCTTGAGAAGCGCGACCCGCTTCCAGGGGGCGGAACGACCGCGGCTCTCCGTGCGGTGTATCAACACGAATCGACGAACGACTGACCGCCGGCCGCGCGCCGGCTTTTCCGGAGAGAGAACCGATGGCCGAACCGCTGCTCAAGATCGTCAACCTCCACGCCGAGATCGCCGAAGACGGAACGGAGATCCTGAAGGGGGTCGACCTTGAGGTGCACGGGGGCGAGATCCACGCCATCATGGGCCCCAACGGGTCCGGCAAGAGCACGCTCAGCAAGGTCATCAGCGGCCACCCGGCCTACGAGGTGACCGACGGCGACATTCTCTTCCGCGGCGAGAGCATCCTGGACATGGAGCCCGACGAGCGCGCCCGCGCCGGCGTGTTCCTGGCCTTCCAGTACCCGGTGGAGATCCCGGGCGTCTCGGTCGCCAACTTCATGCGCACGGCGCTCAGCGCCCGGCGCGGCGAGGAGGTCGACGTCTTCGACTTCCAGGACGAGCTCGAGAGCCGGATGGGGATGCTGGAGATGGACCCCACCTTCGCGCTGCGCTCGGTGAACGACGGCTTCAGCGGCGGCGAGAAGAAGCGCAACGAGATCCTGCAGCTCGCCATGCTCGAGCCCGTGCTGGCCGTGATGGACGAGACCGACAGCGGCCTCGACATCGACGCGCTGAAGATCGTAACCGCGGGCATCAACAAGATCAAGGCGGAACGGCCCGAGATGGCCGTGCTGCTGATCACCCACTACCAGCGCATGCTCAACTACATCACGCCCGACAAGGTGCACGTGATGGTGGACGGGCGCCTCATCCTCACCGGCGGCGCCGAGCTGGCGCTGCAGCTCGAGGAGCGCGGGTACGACTGGGTGCGCGAGGGCGAGGAAGTCCCGGCGTAAACGGCGGTGCCCAGTGCCCGGTGCCCGGTGCCCGGTGCCCGGTGCCCAGGAACGGGCCGACAGGGGGCGCTGGTGGAACTGGAAGATTTCGGCAGGACGAGACGGGGTAAAACAGTGCCCGGTGGCAGGTGCCCGGGGCCCGCGGACGGGTCGACTGGGCACTGGGGACTGGGGACTGGGCACTTTCATCATCAGGAGCCAGCATGCCTTACAACGACGACGTAGCCGCACTCGGCCTCGACGAGTACAAGTACGGCTTCCACGACGACGTCGAATACCTCTTCAAGAGCCGCAAGGGGCTCGACGAAGAGATCGTCCGCATGGTGAGCGCGCAGAAGAACGAGCCGGACTGGATGCTCCAGTACCGGCTCAAGGCGCTCAAGCACGCGCAGGCGCGGCCCTGGCCCACCTGG
>DASQLJ010000335.1:0-2582 GCA_035630095.1 Longimicrobium sp. | reverse complement strand
ACGCAGGAGGCGAGCACCGCGCTGAAGCCGGCGTATGAGCAGGCGCGTGCGGCAGTGCTCCGGAGCACCGCGGCTGGCGTGGACGAGACGCCGTGGAAGCTGGGCGGAAGAAAGCAGTGGCTGTGGGTGGCGACGGCGGCGAACGCGACCGTGTTCCACCTGGGGCCGAGCCGCGGGGCCGACGAACTGCGGAGGTTCCTGGGAAAGACGTTTGCCGGGGTAGTCAGCAGCGACCGCTGGTGTGCATACCAGATCTACGAGCGGCGGCAACTGTGTTGGGCGCATCTGCTGCGGAACTTCAAGAAGCTGGCGCTGCGCGGCGGAAAAGCGGTCGAGTTCGCTGAAGAGGGCGTGAGGGAATGCGCCCGGGTGTTCGCGTTGTGGAGACAGCTGCAGGAAAGGCAGATCAACCGGGAGCAGTTGCGGCGCGGCATACAGCGCATCCGAAACCGCTTCAGGCGGCTGGTTCGCCGCGGTGCGGAGTCCGCTGACGAACGGGTGGCTGGCTTCTGCCGCAACCTGCTCAGGCTGCAGCGGTGGCTGTGGACGTTCGTCGAGGAGCCGGTGGAGCCGACGAACAACGCTGCCGAGCGCGCGCTGCGCCCTGCGGTTCTATGGAGAAAGGGGTGTTTCGGCAATCAGAGCGAGGCGGGCATGCGCTACGTGGAGCGAGTGCTCACCTTCGCCGCGACGTGCCGGCAGCAGCAGGTCCGCCCGGGCGACTTCCTCGTGCTGGCTATTCTGGCGCTCCGCTCCGGTACCCCGGGCCCGACGCTCATCGCGACCCACTGAACGGTTACGCCGCAGCAACAACTACGAAAAGCCTCGCAAACTGCGCGAGGCTTCTGGATCGGTGGCGGCATCGCGGCCTGGGGCCGGCGCAGCAGGTGGGCGGCTCAGGACATGTCGCCGTCGAGCTCGCGCGTCATCTCGATCATCGTGCGGCGGAAGCCGGCGCGGGCGAAGAGGCGCTGGGCGGGCTCGTTCCGCTCGGCCGTCGAGAGCACGGTGCGCGCCGCGCCGCGGGCCCTGAGCGCCGCCAGCGTGGCGTCGAGCAGCATCCGGCCGACACCCTGCCCGCGCTCGGCGGGGTCGACCACGATGTCGTAGAGCACGCCCGCCGGCCCCCGCAGCGCCATGTAATCGTTCCCCTCGACGCCCGCGTACGTGTAGCCCAGCACGGCGCCGTCCCGCTCGGCGACGAGGATGACGATGTTCGGCTCCTCCATCTGTCCGGCGAGGAAGGAGGCGTACGCGTGCTCGGTGTGCGGCGTGGCGGCGAGGAAGCGCCGCGGGTCGAACTCGTGATGGGTGCGGACCAGGTGCGCGCCGAGCCTGCCGACGGTCGGGAGGTCGGCGGGTTTCGCGGGGCGGATGGTGGCGGCCGGAGCGTCGGATGGCTGCACGGGGCTGCGCCGGATCAGGATGCGGACGATTCGTCGACGACCCTCTCGACGCGGTAGCGCAGCCAGAGCACGTCGTCCGCGCGCCGCTCCACGCTCTCGAGCGCGAGACGGTGCGACGCCGCGTCTTCGTCGACGTCGAAGAGCGCGGGCGTGCCGATGCGTCCGTCCACCACGGGTGCGATCAGCACGCTCACCTCGTCGATCAGCCCGGCGCGCAGCATCCCGCCGTTGATCTTTCCGCCGCCCTCCAGCATCAGCGTGCGCACGCCGAAGTCCGCGGCGATCTTCTCCAGCGCGCGCGGCAGGTCCACGTCGCGGGCGCCGGCGAGGAGGTACGACACCCCGCGCTCGCGCAGGAACGCGAGATATTCGTCCGACACGCGCTCCGAGAGGATCGCGACGACGTGGTCGCCGTCGATGTCGGTCGTCTCCCATGCCAGGCGCCCGCTGGCGTCCACGGCGAAGGCGAACGAGTCGTGCTCGCCCGGCGCGCGCCAGTCCTCGCGCGCGGCGCCGTGGTGCTCCCGCGCGATCGCGGCATCGGAGCGGAGGCCCTGCGCGAAGTGCTCCTGCATCGTCACGCGGCCGCAGAGCCACGCGTCGGGCGCGTAGCCCTCGTGCACCACCTCGTACTGCCGCCGCCCCTCGTCCGAGAGCGGCCACCCGTCGGTGAGGATGCGTCCGTCGAGCGACGCCATCATGTGGCAGATCACGCGCGGGCGGCGCGCGTCCGGCGTCACGGCGGTCATCGGTCCACCGTCGCCATCTGCTTCTCCCCGTAGCGCGGCCCGGCCACCTTCTCCGGCGCGAGCGCCGCGTCCAGCGCCGCCATCTCCTCGCCCGTCAGCGACACCTCCGCCGCGCCGACGTTCTCCTCCAGGTAGCTCCGCCGCTTGGTGCCCGGGATCGGGACGACGTCCTCCCCCTGCGCGAGCACCCAGGCCAGCGCCAGCTGCCCGGCTGTCACGCCCTTCTCCTCGGCCATCGCGCGGACGGCCTCGACCAGCCGCAGGTTGGCGGTGAACGCCTCGCCGGTGAAGCGGGGGTGGGTGCGCCGCCAGTCGTCCTCGGCGAAGTCGTCGGGGCTGGTGATCGCACCGGTCAGGAAGCCCCGGCCCAGCGGGCTGAACGGGACGATGCCGATGCCGTGCTCCCGCGCGACCGCGAGCACGGAGT
>DASQLJ010000334.1:0-14354 GCA_035630095.1 Longimicrobium sp. | reverse complement strand
TGCCTGGCGGGCGAAGGTGCGGACCTGCGCGGGGATGAACAGGTGCGGACGAACAGGTGCGCGTGCGCAACGGCACAATCTACATCCAACGATGCCGGACGGTGGATGCGGAAAGAAGATCCGCGCCGCCCGCGCTGCAGTTCCCCCCTCTCCCCCGCGGAGCGCGGGGAGAGGGGCCGGGGGAGAGGGGGCGCCCGCGCTCGGCCAGCGTCCGCGAATAGAGACGAAGTCAGCCCGCCGTCGACGGATCGATCGTCCCCCCCCCGTCACGCCTCCAGCAAGTCGATCCGCATCTTCACCCCCGCCTCGCCGACCGCGAACCCGCTGAAGAACTCGCCGAAGCGCGCCTCCAGCGCCTGCGACACACGCTCGGCGGCGGCGCGGCCGTCGGCCACGGCGAAGATCGAGGGGCCGGCGGAGCTCATCATGGCGTACAGGGCGCCCTCCTCCCGCGCCACCGCCATCACCCCGCGCACCACGTCCGGCCGCCAGAGCTCCTCCATCACCCGGTAGGTGCCCACCTCGTTCAGCTCCCAGCCGTGGGCGAGGAAGGCGCGCGCGTCGTTGCGCAGCAGCGCCGGCTTCATCCGCCGCTCCAGGAAGTCGAGCACCCGCTCGTGGTAGGCCCGCTGGTAATCGAAGCAGATCGTCACCAGGCTCTCGCGCTCGTCCATGTCGCCGATCCCGTGCGCGCCCCCCTGGCCGAAGGCGCGCACGCGGTCGCTCTTCAGCGCCTCGGTATCGCCGCCGGCGGTCACCACGCACAGCCCGGCCGTGTCCGCGCTCCCCACGAAGCGCGCGAACTGGTCCACCCACACCAGCCCGCCGTACTGCAGGCACGCCTCGCCCACCCCGGTGTCCATCCCCCAGTAGACGTGCCCTTCGCTGGCGTCCGCGTTCTCCACGAAGTTGGTGGTGAGGATGTCCCACAACTCGGGGACGGAAAACGGGGTGCCGAACAGCGCGTTCAGCGCCGAGAGCACGGCCGTGTTGAAGGTGACGTTGGAGCCGAAGCCGCCGTGCACGTGCTCGATGCGGTGCACCACCTCCACGCCCACCTCGTCGCCGTCGTACCCCACCATCTCGCCGAACAGCCGGGCCAGGTGGCGCGCCGTGGGCACCGCCGCCGGGCCGCCCCCCAGCCGCACCTCCACCTGGCCCACCGCGCCGGTGGTGCTGAAGCCGAACCCGCCGCCGCCCGGAACCATCGGCCGCATGCGGAAGAAGTCGATCACGTTGAAGTGCAGCCGCGCGGGCGCCCAGACGCGGGCCGCGCGGTGCACCGGCCGCGCGTCGCGGCGCCACCCCTCGCGGATAACCAGCTGCTCGCCGGGGAGGAAGTAGTCGGGCTGCTCCGCCATCGCTGCCTCCGCGTCGCTGAATGGAGAGTCCGCACGCCGCGTCGTCGTGGACCGACACGATCCGCCGTTGAAGTCCGCGAAGGCGGACTGCGTGCCGCTGTAGCCGGGAGTTCACTCGCATATTCCCCCGCCAGACCCGCTCCCATCGCCCGTGGGTCGCGCTGCCTCTGCCTCGGTCAGGGGGAGATGCGGTCCAAGGGGGGGACGGACTACGTGCCGTCCAGCAGGTGCGCGATCTTGTTGAACTCCTTCTCGCGCAGGCGGCCGGGGAGCGCCGCCCGGATGCGGTCGGCGATCGGCGCGGCGGTCGCCTGGTGCACCAGGTCGTACTCCACCTCGATGATCGAAGGCTCCGGGAAGGCCGAGCCGACCACGTCGTCCACGTCCACCTTGAGGCCGAAATCGTCCACCTTCAACCACCCGCTCGCCCCCTCGACCCCCACCCGCTCGGGCGCGTGCAGCGACTTGCCGTGCGCGTCGGTGCTGTGCGCGGGGAGCACCTCGAAGGTGTACCGCGTCTTGTCGAAGCACGCCACCTGCTCGTAGCCGTGCTCGGCGTAGCGCGCCAGCAGCCGGGGGATGTCGGCCGCGTGGTTGCGGGTGAACGTCTGCACCACGCCGTCCACCCGGCGCCCGCCGCCCGCGCGGCCGCCCCAGCCCACGCCGATCACCTCGTAGGCGATGGTGCGCGGGGGATGCACGTAGTGGCGCAGGCGGACGGACGTACGGCGGCGGAAAAGGTCGCGGTCGGGGGTGTCGAAGTAGCGGTCCACCACGCGGCGCACCCGCGGCTCCACGCCCGTCATCGCGCGGCAGAGCGCCACCGCCTCCGTCACCGGCACCCGGGCGAACCACGACACCTCCGCCGGGCTCACCCGCACGAACAGGCTGGGGAGCCACGCCTCGGGCACCAGCAGCGCCTCGGGGATGGCGTGGCCGTTCACCCGCGCCGTTTCCCGCAGGATCGGCGCGGCGCCGGCGCCGCTCGCGGCCTGGGGCTCGGTAGCGCTCATCGCGGGTTCAGGGTGGCGGATCGCCGCGGATTGTCTTGTCCAGATCGGGGCCATGGGCGCGCCCCGGCCGCTCAGCAGAAGAGCGGAGCCGCCGGCGCCTCCAGCACCCCGTCGTCCCACACGCGCTTCAGCAGGCCGCCCTCGCCGGGGCCGTCGGCGCGCAGGTGGTTCTGCACGTAGCGGATCCCCTCCAGCACCCGGTCGTCGGGGATGTGCGTGTGCCCGTAGACGTGCACCGCCGCCCCCAGCCGCCGCACCTGCGCGTCGATCTCCACGCTCCCGGCCACCAGCGGCAGCCCCTTGAAGCGCAGCCAGCGCACCGGCGGCAGCAGCTCCGTGCGCGGCACGAAGTGCGAGAACGAGACCACCGGCGCGTCGTAGCGGCGCACGTGCGGCTCGTTGATCGCCAGGAAGTGCCGGTCCACCCGCGACATCCCGGCCGGCCAGCGGCAGAAGTAGCGGTCGGCCCACGCCTCCAGGCTCGCCTCGTCGGCGTCGCCCTGCACGTCGAAGGCGGGGTCGTACCAGGAGAAGAGCGGGACCACCCAGGCGCCCCCCGCGCGCGCCGGCGCGGTGCGCACGTCGGCGGAGCGGCAGGCCTCGAGCACGGCCTCGAACTTCTCCAGCGAGCTCCTCGACTCGCCGCGCACCCACAGCTCGTGGTTGCCGGGGACGAAGAAGAGCTCGGCGAAGCGCTCGCGCAGCTCGGCCAGCACCTCGCGCACCAGCACCAGCGAGTCGCCCACGTCGCCCGCCACGATCAGCGCGTCGCCGCGGTGCTCGCGCGCGGGGATGCGCTCCAGCAGGCTCCGGTTCTCGCGAAAGTCGGAGTGCAGGTCGCTGACCGCGTAGATCCGCATCCGCCGCCCGCGCCCCGCGTTCGCCCCGCCGTCTCCTTCCGCGCCGTCTAGCGGCCGAACTGCGGCGGAATGGTCAGGCGCACCTGCTGGCCCGGCGTCACGAAGATGTTCCAGCTCGTCCCCTGCGCCCTGCTCCCCACCGGGTCCACCAGGAACTGCAGCTCGCGCCCGGCCCCCACCATCGCCAGGGGGATGCGGAGGGTGTTCTTCCCGTGCGCGGTCACCGTGCCCAGGCGCGTGCGCTGGCTCCCCGCCACGGCGTACACGTCCACGTCGAGCCAGGCCTGGTTGTCCACCGCCACGTGCGTGAGCTGCTGCGGGCGGGGGGCGTCGTTGCCGCGGCCGGTGCAGGCGGCGAAGCCCAGCACGGTGGCGAAGATCACGGCGACCATCTTCAGTACGCGAGACATGGGTCGAAGCTCCTGTGAAGTACGAGGTTGCGCTCGGCGCCGGCTCAGCGCGCCACCACCGGCACCGGCCACACGCGGAACAGGGCGATGGCCACCATGGCGACGAGAAGCAGCGCGAAGAGTGCCATCACGGCGAACAGGCACCCGCGCAGGCCGCAACCGGCGGTTTGCGGCTCGGGCGGGAGCTTCACGATCCCGTCCGGCAGGTTCGGGTCGACGGGGCCCCGCGCCATGTGGTCAGCTCAGGCGAAACGGTGAAGGACGGTCGTGACCGGCGCGAATCCCGAACGATGCAACGGCCGAACGCGAAAGTCCATTCTCCGCCGCCTGCCCTCCGTCATACCGCCGGACGGCGCCCGGGGTCCAGCGTCGACCGCGGCATCGCCGCCGGTCACGGCTGGACGCGCCCCGTCCGCCCCAGCGACGGCCGCAGCTCACCGCCCAGCGTGGTGATCTCGTCGCTCTCCACCACGCGCACGCCGCTCAGCCCTTCCCTGGCCAGCCGCACCATCGCGGCGGCCACGGTGGCGCCGGCGATCGGCCGGTACTTGCGCAGCGGGCCGCGCAGCAGGGGAGCGAGGAACGGCGCGGCTTTCTGCGCCAGCGCCTCCGTCGTGCGGTGGTCGGAGCGCCGGCCCAGGAGCAGCGACGGCCGCAGCAGCGCCACCCCCTCGAACCCCAGCGCACTCACGTCGCGCTCGGTCTCGCCCTTCACCCTGTTGTAGAAGACACGCGAACCCGCGTCGGCCCCTAGCGCGGTCACCAGCAGGAAGCGCCGCGCGCCCTGCTCGCGGGCAAGGGAGGCCGCGCGGACGACGTAGTCGTGGTCCACGCGCCTGAACGCCTCCTGCGAGCCGGCCTGGCGGATGGTGGTGCCCAGGCAGCAGAACACGTCGTCCGCCGCGAACGCGTCCGCCTGCTCCTCCAGCCGCTCGAAGTCCCCCACGCGCTCGGTGAGGCGCGGGTGCTTGCGGCCCAGCGGACGCCGTGCGAGCACCGTCACGCGCCGCCACGCCTTGTCGCCCAGCAGCCGTTCCAGGCAGTGGCCGCCCACCAGCCCGGTGGCGCCCAGCAGCAGCGCCGACCGCCCGCCGCTCCTGTCCACGCTCATGGCGATGCGTCCAGCACGGAAAGGTGGCCCTCGCCCGCGTAGGCCAGGATCGCCTTGTCGCGGGTGACGAGGGTGGCGCCGGTGCGGCGCGCGGTGGCCATCAGGATGCGGTCCGCCGGGTCGCCGTGCACGGTGCCGGGGAGGCGCGAGCTGTCCAGCGCGATCTCGGGGGTGAGCGGCGCCAGCGTCACGCCCGGCGCCTGCAGCCCCCGCCGCACCCACTCGCCGGCCTCGATGGTGAAGCGGATGCGGCCCTTCGCCTCCAGCATCCCCACCTCCCAGCACGAGATCACGGAGACGAGCACGCGGCCCACGGCGCCGGCCTCGGCGACCGCGTCCTGCGCGGCCGCGCCCAGCTCGCGCGTGTTCCCCTCCAGCGCCCAGATCCACACGTGCGTGTCCAGGAGCAGCGGCCGCAGGGGGAGGCTACGCGTCGGCATCCCAGCTTTCGCCGCTGGGCGCCACCAGGTCGCCGTACGAGGCGACGGAGCCGCCCAGGTGGCCGAAGAGCGAGGTGGCCGCCTCGGTGAAGGGGACCAGCTTGGCGACGGGCTTCCCGTAGCGGGTGACCACCACCTCGCCGCGGCTCTGGAGCACCTCGTCGATCAGGCGCAGGCAGTGCGTCTTGAAGTCGGCGGCGGTGACCCACTGCTGCGCGGGCGCCTCGGACCCCCAGGGGACGAGCGCGGCTTCACGCGCGACCAGCGGCTTTCCCTTCGGAATCTCGTACACGGCCCCTCCCGGTTCAGATGTTGGTCATAACTTTACAACCATAACCGGCAAGACGCAAGAGGGACTGCGCAAGGCCCGCCGCGCGTCGCCTCGCCGGCCGATCGCCCGCGGCGAACGGCGAAGCGGCCGGGCTCAGGCCGCGACGTCCAGCGGGTCGGCGGGGTTCACGTCTTCCTCGCGGATGACGGAGGTGCCGGTGCGCTCGTCGAACTCCACGCGCAGCACCTGGTCCAGGCTCTCGCGGATCCCTTCGATGTGGGTGATCAGGATCACCTGCTCGAAGCGGTCCTCCAGGTTGTGGAGGAGCTGGACCACGTTGTCGCGGCGCGCCACGTCGAGCGAGCCGAACACCTCGTCCAGGATCAGCAGCGAGAGCGGGTGGCCCGCCCGCTCGGCGATCATCTGCGAGAGCGAGAGGCGCAGCACCAGGTTGGCCACGTCTTCCTCGCCGCCGCTGATCACCGGCTTCTCCTCGCCCTCGTCCATCACCAGGATCTCGTAGCTCTCGTCGATCTCCATCGACGTGTAGCGGCCGTCGGTGAGCTGGGCCAGGAACATCGACGCGATCTCGGAGAGCTCGGGGCGCACCTGGTCGTTCAGGTCGCCGCGCAGCTCGGTGTAGGCGTCGTCGAGCTCGTCCAGGTGGTCGAGCTCCCGCTTCTGCTGGTCGAGCTCCTTCGCGCGCTCGTGGTACTGCGCCTCGGCGCGCTGGGCGCCCTGCAGCGCCTGCTCGGCGATGCGCACGGCGCCCTTCAGCTCCGTCTCTCGCAACTCGCGGGTGCGGTGGAGGTCGACGGCGCGGTCGTGCTCGGCCTTGACCTTCCCGAACTCGGCGTCGCTGAAGCCGAGCGCGTCCCGCTCGGCGGCGGTCGCGCCGTGGCGCTCCACGGCGGCCGCCTCGCGCGCCCTGGCCTCGGCGAGCTCGCGGTCCCACTCGGCGCGGCGGCCGGCGGTCTCCTCCAGCCGCTCGGCTTCCTTCTCCCGGCGCTGCAGGTCTTTCACCACGGAGAGGACCTGCTGGTGCAGCGCGCGGTCGTAGCCGCCGGGGATCGCCTCCAGCTCGTCGGCCAGGTCGTCGCGCCGGCGCTCGCGCGTGGCGCGGTCGCCGCGGAGCCCTTCCAGCTCCTGCACGGCGGCCTGGCAGCGCGTATACTTGCTGGCGCGGTCCTCGATCGCCTCGTTCAGCGCCCGGTCGCGCTTCTCCAGGTCGGTGACCTCGTCGGGCTTGTCGGCGAGCTGCTCGAAGCGGCTCTTCCACCAGACGCCGTCCTGCTTCACCTCCTGGAAGAGGTCTTCGAACTGCTCCAGGAGCCGCTCGTAGTCGGCCCCCATCGGCCGGCCGCAGGTGGGGCAGGCGCCCGCCGGGCCGGTCTCGCGGATCTGGCGAATCTGCTCCTGCAGCTCCTTCGCCCGGTCGCGGAAGGTCTGCAGCTTGGTCTCGGCGTCCTGCCGGTCGCGCAGCCAGGCGTTCTTCTTCTCCTCCAGCTCCGCCGCCACGGCGTCGCGCTCCGCCCGCATCCGCTCCAGCTCGCGGGCGTACTTCTTCTCCAGCCCCGGGGCGGACTCGAGGCGCGACATCCGCTCCAACCCACGCTCCAGCTCGGCGACCAGCTCCTGCAGCTGGCGGGCGAGCGCCTTGCGCCGCTCCTCGGTGCGAGCCAGCTCCTCCCAGCGAGCGCACTCGGTTTCGAGCTGCGGGAGCACTGCGAGCGCCTCGCGCAGCGGCGCCAGCTTGCCCTCCGCGTCAGCGACGGACTTCAACCCCACCTCGGCGCGGTCCACGTCGCGGCGGGCGGCGGTGCGGTCGTGCTCGGCCGTGTCCAGGGCGTGGGTGAGCTCGCGGTGGCGGTCGCGCGCGGCCTGCGCGGCCTCCCAGCGGGGGAGGAAGGCCTTGAGCGCCACGGCCGCCTCGCCGGTCTCGGCCTGCGCGGTCTTCCACTCGCCCAGCGCGCCGGCCATGCGCTGCTCGGCGTCGATGCGCGTGGCGACCAGCTCGTGGATGTCGCCCAGGGTGGACTGGAGGACGCGGATCTCGGCACGCAGCTCCTTCTTGCGCTCGCGGGCCAGGTCCTGCGCGCGCCGCAGCCGCTCGTAGCCCAGCACCTGGCTGAGGAAGCGGCCGCGCTCGGTGGGGCCCATCGAGGCCAGGAACTGCAGCTCCTTCTGGCCGGTGAAGTAGGTGTTGAAGAACTCCTCGCGCGTCATCCCCAGGCGCTGCTGGAGATAGTTGGTTGCGCCACCCAGCGTTGCCGCCACCGGCTGCGCGCCGCCGTCGAGGTAGACCTCCGCGTTGTTGAGCGAGCGGACGACGCGGTACTCCTGCTCGCCCAGCGCGAAGCGGAGCTCCACCTCCACCCGCGAGCGGGCCTGCGCGCGGGTGAAGCGGATGGTGTCGTTGGTCCCCCGCGCCGCCGGCGCGCCGTAGATGGCCCAGGCGATCGCCTCCAGGATCGTGCTCTTCCCCGCGCCGTTCGGCCCGATGATCCCGGTGAGGCCGCGGCGGAAGGTGATCTCGCTGTTGGCGTGCTGGCGGAAGTTGCGCAGGCGCAGGGAGTTCAGGCGCATCTCACACCCCCTCCGCCGCGCGCTCGATGTATTCGCCGCCCAGCTTCACCAGCTCCTCGCGGTCGATCTTGTCGCGGGTGGGGGTCCACCGCCCCAGCCAGCTCTCCACCTGCTCCTTCAGCGTGAGCCGGCGGACGGGCGCGCCCGCCGGCGCGCGGCGGCGCACCTCGGGCGGGCGCGCGTCGAGGTGGAAGTGCAGCGCCTCGGACTTCCACTCGCGGATGCGCTTGTGGTTGAGCTCGCGGACGACCTGGCGGGGGACGTCGTAGACCACCAGCCGCACGATCTTGCCGCGCACGCCGCCGTCGATCTTCTCCACCGCCGTGCGGATCGCCTCGTCCACCTCGGCGCCGGAGAGGCCCTTCCCCTGGATCTTGGGGAGGTCGAGGATGGCGCGCGTCTCCACCTCCACCTGGTCGGTGCTCCCCGTCTCGGTATCGTGCAGGAGGAAGCCCTTGGGCTCCGTCTCCTGCCAGATGAAGGCCGAGGTGCGCTCGATGGCGCCGGCATACCACGCGTTGCGGGCCAGCGGCGCGGGGCGGTGGTGGTGGCCGATCGCCACGTACGTCCAGCGGTTGGGGCGGATCGCCGTCTCGGGCACCTGCGCGCCGCCGAACTCGCTGCGGTAGCGCGGCTCGCCGTCGCTCCCGGTGATCTCGGCGTGCAGCATCAGCACGTTGTGGCGGAAGGACGGGTCGGGGTCCATCACCGTCTCGTGGTCGGCCGCCAGGGAGACGTGCGGCATGCACAGCACGCTGGTCTCGATCTGCGGCAGCTTCACCGGCCGGCACTCCTCGAACACCACGTGCATGGTCTCGATCTCGCGGAAGAGCGAGAGGATGTTCCCCGTGTCGGCGCTGCGGGGGCTGTCGTGGTTGCCGGCGATCATCACCACCGGCGTGTCGGGGAGGCGCTCGGAGAGCACGGAGAACTGGCGGAACGCCTCGGCGATGGCGGTGTTGGAGGGGCGCACCGTGTGGAAGACGTCGCCCGCCACCAGCACCAGGTCGGGGCGCAGCTCCACCACCTTCGCCACGGCGCGGCGGAACGCCTCGGCCACGTCGGCCTCGCGCTGGTTCACGCCGCGCGAGGTGATGCGGTGGTACGCGCGGTACCCCAGGTGCAGGTCGGCCAGGTGGGCGATTTTCACGGGAGCGTGGCTGATCTTTCCGGGGGACTGCGGAAGCCGGTGCCGGTGGCGCGAAGCTCGCGGTCGGCCTGGACCGGGCGCCGCACGCCGGGTCGCCGCGCCACCCGCGGCGGTGGTGCCCAGGGGTGGCGCGGCGGCCGGCGAACGGCTAAATCCAACGAGGCTCCGCGTATCCGGAATCGTACCGCCGGGGGCGCGCGGGGGCAACGGGAACGAACGCACACTTGCGGGCGCGGGATGGGTTTCCCGCGCCGTGAACGACCCTGGATGGCGGGCCTGGCGCCCGTGGTGAACGATGGCCGAGAAGAAGAAAAAGAAGAAGCGCAGCACCGCCGACATGCACCGCACCGTCCAGGACCAGGTGCAGGCGCTCCCCTTCGCCGTGCAGCACCTGGAGAAGGAGGGGAAGCGCACGCAAGCCTTCATCGTGAAGTACCTGACGGGCCCGGTGCTGCGCGTGGTGAACAAGCTGATGAGCCGCTCGCGCTACAAGGGCCCCGAGGGCGCCAAGCTGAAGCAGAGCGAGCACATGAAGCGCCACCTGGAGCAGCGCCAGAAGGCGATGGAGTACATGCAGGGCGAGATGAAGAAGATGCAGAAGCGCCAGCAGAAGGGCCGCGGCGGCGCCGGTGGGCCGGGGAAGACGCGGTAGCGGCCTCACGCGGCTGCATCGGGTCGGACGACGTGAATCCCTCTTCCGCGCGGTGCGGGGGAGGGATTCGTGTGTCTGCGGCGCGGGTGGCCCCCCAGCCCGCGCTTCGCGCTCCCTTCCCCCAAAACACCCTGGAAAACACCCTGGGGGGAGGGTGGTGGCCTGCATCGTTCCGCTCGATCGGCGGCACCTTCGTGCCGGTGGAACGGCGCGAATCTTCGCGCGCAGCCTCGCGCTGTTTGCGAGGCTTCCCATTGTTTTAGCTGCGGCTTCAGCCGCCCGTGTAAGAGCGGGCGCACGCTCATCGGCAGGGTTGTTGCGCACACTCCGCCGCTGATCGTGCCAGATCGCGGCAGTCGAACCCGAACGCCACGCCGATGAGGCCGGAAGCACGCACCCGCGCCACCTCCAAGCCGAAGCCGAAATCGTCCGGTACGCGCGCGGCATCCAAGTCCGCCGGCGCGGCGAAGCCCGCGAATGTGCGCGAGGCGGACGCGGGGCCGGAGCTGATCCCCGCGCGTGGCAAGGCGTGCGAGGTGAAGGTGGGCGGGCGGATGGTGCGGCTCACCAACCTGCACAAGCCGTTCTGGCCCGAGCAGGGGATCACCAAGGGCGACCTGCTACGCTACTACCTGTCCGTCTCGCAGTGGCTGCTTCCGCACCTGCGCGACCGGGCGATGGTGATGAAGCGCTACCCCAACGGCTGGAACGGCCCGTTCTTCTTCATGAAGCGCACGCCGCAGGGCGCGCCCGAGTGGCTGAAGACGTGCGCCATCGAGCACAAGTCCAAGAGCATCATCGATTTCCCGATCATCAACGACGTGGCGTCGCTGCTGTGGGTGGTGAACCTGGGGTGCATCGACCTGAACCAGTGGTACGGGGTGTGTGACGACTACAACCGCCCCAACTACGTGCACTTCGACCTGGACCCGGTGCCCGGCGCCGACTTCGCGCGCGTGCGCCAGGTGGCGCTTCACGTGCGCGACGCGCTGGCCAAGCTGGGGATGAAGAGCTACCCCAAGACCACGGGGAGCAAGGGGATCCACGTCTACGTCCCCATCGTCCACGGCCCGCTGCAGAAGCAGGTGTGGGGCTTCGCCAAGCGCTTCGCGCAGGCGATGGAGCAGCTCTACCCCGACATCGTCACCGCCGAGTACCGCGTGGCCAACCGCCCCGCCGGGCGCGTGCTGGTGGACTACAACCAGAACGCCTGGGGCCGCACCCTCGCCTCCGTCTACTCCGTCCGCGCCAAGCCGGGCGCCACGGTGTCCACTCCGGTGACGTGGGAAGAGGTCGAAGGCGGCGTTGAGATCGAGGACTTCACGCTGAAGAACGTCCCCGCGCGCCTCGAGGAGTTGGGCGACCTCTACCGCCCCCTCCTCCTGAACCGCGGCCGCTTCGACCTGTCGAAGCTGATCTGATCGGGGGAAGGGCCATGGTTGGTGCAGTCATCGATCGCCCTCGTTCGACGCCGGCATCGGCAGGGGCCGCGAAGACGATGATTGCGCGGAAGATGCGGGTAAACTCGCGGCTACAACGGCACGCAGTCCGCCTTCGCGGACTTCAACGGCAGGTCGTTCCAATGCGGATCCGCATCCAGGTCACGCGGCCGAAGTTGCCGCGAGCGAAGCGAGCCGAGGTCCCTCTCCCGGGCTGTTTTGGGAGAGGGACAGCCGCGAAGCGGCAGGGTGAGGGCCCGGGTGCCGCCGAATGGACAGGTTCTCTCGAACTACACGAAGCTAGATGCCGATGGATCTCCCCATCCCACTAACCTACGCGCCCATGGAGGCCGAATCGCAGGGGGAGATCCCCACCGGCGAGGGGTGGCAGTACGAGCCCAAGTGGGACGGTTTCCGCTGCCTCGCCTTCCGCGACGGCGACGAGGTGGAGCTGCGCTCGAAGGCAGGCAAGCCGCTCGGCCGCTACTTCCCCGACGTGGTGGAGACGCTGCGCTCGCTTCGTGCGAATCGCTTCGTGCTCGACGGCGAGATCGTGGTCCCTGTGGGCGACTCGCTGAGCTTCGAGGAGCTACAGCTTCGCCTGCACCCCGCCGCCAGCCGCGTGCAGAAGCTCGCCGCCGCGCACCCCGCCGTGATGATCACCTTCGACCTGCTCCTGGGCGCGCGCGGCCGGCCGTTCACCGACCGACCCCTCGCTGAGCGCCGCGACAAGCTGGAGGCGTTCGCGAAGCAGTTCTACGAGGACGTGGAGCGCATCCGCCTCTCGCGCGCCACGACGGACGCGGCGCGGGCCAACGACTGGCTCCGCGGCGGCGTGAAGGGGCTGGACGGCGTGATGGCGAAGCGGCTCGACGAGCCCTACGCATCCGGCGAGCGCACGGCGATGGTGAAGGTGAAGAACCTGCGCACCGCCGAGTGCGTGGTCGGCGGCTTCCGCTACGCGCAGAAGAAGCCGATCGTCGGCTCGCTGCTGCTGGGCCTGTACACGGCGGACGGGCTGCTGCACCACGTCGGCTTCTGCAGCGCGATCCCGGAGGAGGAGCGCACCGAGCTCACGCCGCGGCTGGAGAAGCTGGTGCAGGCCCCCGGCTTCACCGGCTCCGCGCCGGGCGGGCCCAGCCGCTGGAGCACCGAGCGCAGCACGCAGTGGGAGCCGCTGAAGAACACGCTGGTGGTGGAGGTGCAGTACGACCACTTCAGCGGCGGCCGCTTCCGCCACGGCACCCGCTTCCTGCGCTGGCGCCCGGACAAGGACCCGCGCCAGTGCCGCATGGAGCAGGTGGTGAAAGACAGCCGGTCGACCGCCGCGCTGCTGTAGCCTCGCACGCGTGCCTTGGGGCGGTGTATCACACGGCCGGGCCTCTGCGGCTCGACCGTTCGCGCTCGCGCCACTGCCGGTGAGGCGACGGACGTCCGATGCGCAGCCTCGCGCAGTTTGCGAGGCTTCCCATTGTTGTAGCTGCGGATTCATCCGCCCGTCACGAGGCCCGCCGCCGTCTCGACCGCCTCGCGGCCGCACGTCGCCGCGCCGGTTGATCGGTGCGCCACGATCCGGTTGATCGGTGCCGACGGCGCGGTTGTCACGGGCGGCAGAGATCGCGAATATGCGACTGAAGTCGCCGCTACGACGGCACGCAGTCCGCCTTCGCGGACTTCGACGGCCGCACGGTCCCGGAGCGCGACGCACGCTTACATCTACGGAAGCACCTCTGATGGTTGATTCGATTCCCAGCGCGGCCTCGGCCCCACTTCCGCTCGCCGGCATGGACGTGGTGCCCAGCGACAGCCCACTGCACGCGCAGCAGGAGGCGGCGGGCGCGGCGTGGACCGAGGTCGCGGGGCGGCGGGTGGCGCGGCACTACGGCGACTCGGCGGGCGAGTACCGCGCGGTGCGCGAGGCGGCGGGGCTGGCGGAGCGCGGCGACCGCGCGCGCATCCGGATGTGGGGGAAGGACCCGGTGAAGATGATCCACGGGCTGGTGACCAACGACCTGCTCACCTCCCCCGCCGGCCAGGGCGTCTACGCCGCCATGCTCACCCCCAAGGGCCGCACCGTCGCCGAGCTGCGGATGTTTCGGCGCGAGCTGCCGTCCGGCGTCGAGGTGCTGATCGAGGTGCCGCGCGACGCGCTCGCCGGCACGCGCGACCACCTGAAGAAGTTCGTCCCCCCCATGTTCGCGAAGTGGGGCGACGCGTCGGAAGAGCTGGCGCAGCTCGGGGTATTCGGGCCGCGAGCGCGAGAGATCGTCGGCCGCGTGCTCGGCATCGATCCGCCGGCGGCTGAGGATGCGCACGTGGAGGCGGAGCTCGGCAGCGCGGCGGTGATGGTGGCGGCCACGCGCTACGTGGGGCTGGAGGACGGATTCGACCTGGTCGTCGCCACGGAGGCGGCCGGCGCGCTGTGGACCGCGCTGGCGGACGCGGGCGCGCGCCCGGTGGGGCTGGGCGCCATCGACACGCTGCGGATCGAGGCCGGCCGGCCGCGCTACGGGGCCGAGCTGACGGAAGACGTGATCCCCACCGAGGCGTACGAGGAAACCGGGCTGATGCAGCGCGCCGTCTCGTTCACCAAGGGCTGCTACACGGGGCAGGAGGTGATCATCCGCATCGCCCACCGCGGCCACGTGAACAAGCACCTGCGCGGCCTGCTGCTGGGCGACGCGCCCGCGCCCGCCATCGGCACGCGGCTCATCAACCCGGAGACGGGGAAGGACGCCGGCTGGCTCACCAGCGTCGCGCACTCGCCGATGCTGGGGCAGGCGGTCGCGCTAGGCTACGTGCGCCGCGAGGTGCAGCCCGGCGCCACCGTCCGCGTCGGCGGCGCGGAGGGCGCGGCGGCCACGGTGGCGCGCCTCCCGTTCGAGCGGGCGGGATGATGGTGACGGAGAGCGCCGTCGCGCTGAAGGAGTGGGCGGCGATCGAGGATGCGCTGGCGGGCGGGCGCCTGTCGCTGCTGGTGCGCAAGGGCGGGATCCACGAGAAGCGCGGCGGGTTCGAGGTGGAGCATCGCGGCTTCTGGATCTTCCCCACCGGCTGGCAC
>DASQLJ010000333.1:0-22468 GCA_035630095.1 Longimicrobium sp. | reverse complement strand
CCATAAGGGACCGCCGGGAGTCTGCCAATCCTTTTGTTTACGGCGGATGGCGGCGCGGCCCCTCCGGCCCGGGCCGCCCGGAGGGGAGGGTGGGGGACGGACGCGGAAGATCGTTGACCGCCGCGCCCCCGGAGACAACGTTTGTGCGGCCGGCTCGCGTTCGGCGCCGAGAGCCCCCTACGGCGACCCTGTCTGGAGAGGTCACCCGCCCCATGCCCGGTTTCGCCCTTCGTTCACCCCGCCGCCGCGCCGCACGGCTTCTCGCCACCGGCGCGGCCACGCTCGCGGCGCTGCTCGGCCCGCGCGCCGCCGCGGGCCAGCCGGCGGTGGAGTGGGTCACGCCGTACGCCCCGAGCGGCGGCGGCCGCGTGACGCTGCTGCTGAAGAACGGGACCGATCCCGTCCGGAACGTGACGCTTTCCTGGCTCACGCGCGACGGCGGCGCGGTTCCCTTCGGCGCCGCGCCGGTCGCGGCGCTGCCGGCCGGCGCCCAGGTCGCCGTGACCGGGACCGCGCCGCGGCAGCTCGCCGCGCACGCCGGAGACTCGCTGCTCGCGCGCGTGGAGTTCGGCGCCGGCACGGCCGCGGCGCCGCAAAGCCGGTTCGCGTGGCTCCCCGTGGGGCGCGCCGCGGGCTCGCCGCCGCTGCGGGTGCAGGTGCTGGGATCGGCCGAGTCGCTGATGGAATACGAGACGCGGCGGCTTCTCCTGCAGGTGACGGACACCGGGGAAGTGGCCGTGCGCGTCGATTCGGTGCGCACCGTGTGGCCCGGCTTCATCGAGCTGAAGGCGGTCGCGGTGTTCGGCGGATCGGGGCGGTGGCCGCTGGAGCTGGCGCCCGGGGAGTCGCGCGTGATCGCCTACGACGTGCGCCTGGGGCGCGGGATCACGCCGGGGCAGCAGACGCTGGTGTTCGACCTCCCGGCCACGTGGCGCGCCGGCGGCGAGACGGTCTCGGGGAACGCGCTCGCCTCCACCACGCTGCCGGTGGCCATCCTGGGCGAGTCGGAGCTGCTCAAGCTGCTCGCCCTCCCCTCGCTCCTCTTCGTCCCCGGCTTCCTGGTGCTGGTGGTGCTGGGGCTGCTGTGGCGGTTCGAGCCGGCCACCCGCTGGCGCCCCCCGTGGAACCTCCCCTTCAAGCCCAGCGAGCCCGAGTTCTGGGTGCTCTCCATCACGGTGTCGATCGTGGTGTGGGCCGCCGCGATGCTGCTGTGGAAGCGCAACCTCCTGGAACGCTACAACGCCAGCGACGTGGCGTACCTCTGGCTGTGGTCGCTGCTGGCGGGGGTGGTGGCGTTCGCCCTGGTCTCGGCGGGCTACCAGCTCTTCCTGCGCCGCTCGCGCAGCCCCATGCGCGTGCTGCGGCTGCTGGCGGGGAGAAAGCAGACGCTGGCGCTGCGCCGGGTGAAGTTCAGGGTGGGCGACCAGGAAGGCTCGGCGTTCCTGGTCCACGACGCCGGCCCGACCGCGCAGACGGTGCTGGTGGCGCCCCCGATCCGGGTGCGGTGGGGCGACCTCACGCCGGAGGAGCGCCGCCGCTACGAGACGGCGCTGGCGCCGCGCGAGCTGTGGGCGAACGACGTCGCCGACCTGCTGGACGAGGCACGGCGCGCGAACAAGGCCGAGCTCTCGTGGAAGCAGGCCCACGTGATCGCCTGGCCCACGCGCATCGCCAAGAAGGACGTGTCGGCGTGGCGGGACGGGCGAGACCTCCTCATCGAGGTGGAAACGGACGGCTGAGGGGGGAAAAGAAACGGTCCACCCCGTGGGTGGACCGTATTCCTCGACCATGCCCGAAGACACGCTCAGGAATGAGCAACGACTCTAGTCGCCGACAAGGTTATGTCCGTTCTCCCCGAGAATCAAGCCCCGCCTTCCGACAGCCTCGCGACGCCCTCCGCGCCCAGGGCGCCGGCGGTGGTCATCGCCTCGCCGGTGCGGGTGCGCGACTGCCTGGCCTCGATGGTGTGGGTGAAGACGGCGCCCGAGGGGCAGCGCCACCGGCCGCGGCCGCGCTTCTCGTTCCTGGCCCGCGAGCCCGAGTACGGCGACGCGTTCGCGAGCCTGGAGGGGCGGAAGGGGGTTCCCCTCGGGCTGGCGGTGCCGTGGAGCGCCGGCGACCGCTTCTGGGACCTGTACACCGCGCGCCCGCCCGGCTCGTCGCGGGCCGAGGTGGCGTGGCGCCGCGGCCTGCCCATGCTGCGTCATGCGCCCGTGAAGCTGGCGGGCCCCGGCGGCGGCTACGCCACCACCGCGCTGTACATCTACCCCCACGGGCTGGGGCTGGTGCTGCAGGTGCGGCTGCGCGGGAACCTCACGCTGGCCGAGACGGCCACCGCGGCGCGCGACCTTCGCTACGACCGGCAGGTGCTCAACGGCCGGTCCCTCCCCCCCGACCTGCTGGCGTCCAGCGTGCTGGACGCGGTGGGGCGCGAGGTGTGGGGTGACGAGACGCCGCTCGCGGGCGGCGGCGGCGAGCCGTTCGCGGTGTTCACCGTGGTCCAGGCGACCGGCGCCGACCCCAAGGCGGCGGTGGAGGAAGGCGGCGAGGTGCACCGCTTCCTGGACAAGGTCACCGGCTGGTACGACCGCGACCGCGACCCCGACCCGCTGGAGAGCTGCCGCATCAGCAGCCCCCGCCGGGACGGCCACCTGCTGTACGGCCGCCGCCGCAGCCGCTGCGTGTGGTTCCCCGAGCACTTCGACGTGCCCGTGCCCGGCGAGGTGCGCCACTCGCTCTCGCACTACCACCGCAACCTGACCTGCGCGTCGCTGCAGACCGAGAGCCTGGGCCAGTACGCCTGCCGCGCCGACGACGACCTGCGCGCCCCGGGCTACCTCTCCATCCCGCAGCGTGCCTACGTCCGCCACGTGATCGGCTCCATCGACCGCCTCAACGCCGGCCGCCCGGAGGACACCTACCGCTCGCGCAGCCCCGCCCGGCAGCTCACCGACAACGGGGTGATTGACAGCGTGGAGCGCGTGCGGAAGTACCTCGAACGCGTGCTGTGATCATGATACATCTCGCCCGGCATCGTTCTGGTCGCGACCGCTGAGTCGACCCGAAATCCAGCAACAGGTGATACCCACCTCATACGGATCTGACGAACTCGTTTCGCGAGCGGACTGCGTGAGGGATTCGCGCCCGGAGGGCCGAGACGCCGGCGCGCCCGCGTCGGGCGCAGCGGGAACGAGCAGGCCCGTGGCGCGACGGCGGCTCGGCGCCGTTGGCAACTGCGGTATCGTTGCCTACGGCGCGCGAAGCCCGGCCCGGAGCGCAGCGGAGGGACACGCCCGAATCCGGCAGTTCCGGCGGCGGTCGAGGCACCGACTTTTCGGACTCCGTATCACCCGCCGCCGCGCCGCAGGCTGCGCCCCGCGCGGGCGCCGGTGATGCGCGCGTCGCGGATCTCGGGGACGCCGTTCACGATCACGTGCTGGATGCCGACCGCCGTCTGCACGGGGTCCACGAAGGTGGCGCGGTCGCAGACGGTGTTGGGGTTGAAGAGGGTGAGGTCGGCGAACATCCCCGCCTTCACCACGCCGCGGTCGGCCAACCCCACGCGCGCGGCGGGGAGCGAGGTGAACTTGCGGATGGCGTCCTCGAGCGTGATCACGCGGCGTTCGCGCACGTAGTGGCAGAGGATGCGGGGGAAGGAGCCGTAGGCGCGCGGGTGCGGGCGCTCGGTCACCGTGCTGTCGGCCCGCCGCGCGCCGGCGTCGATCCCCACGCTCACCCACGGCTGGCGCATGGCGTACTCGATGTCCTGCTCGCTCATGGAGAAGTAGATCGCGCTGGTGCGCGCCCGGTCGGCCAGGATCAGCCCGAACAGCGCGTCCACCACCGTCTGGCCGCGCGCCTGCGCCACCTCGCTCAGCCGCATCCCCTGGTACTTCCGCAGGCTGTCCTCGCGCACCCCGGCGATCATCACCCCGCTGGGCCCGCCGGCGCTCGCGCCGATGTTCCAGTCGCCCCCCGTGGTCAGCTCGGTGGCGATGCGGGCGCGCGTGGCGGGGTCGCGCAGGCGCGCCAGCATCGCCTCGTTGCCGCCCGCGTGCGCCCAGTTGGGGATGATGGCGTCCAGGTCCGTCCCCGACGCCGGGTAGGGATACTGGTCGGCCGAGACGTCCACGCCGCGGGCGCGCGCGGCCTCGATCGCCGCCACCGCCTGCGGCATCTTCCCCCAGTTGGCCTTGCCGCTGACCTTGATGTGGTGCACCTGCACCCAGGTCCCCGCCGCCTCGCCGATGTGGATCGCCTCGTTCACGGCCTCCACCAGCCGGTCGCCCTCGCTGCGGATGTGGCTGGCGTAGCCGCCGCCGTGCTGCCCCGCCACCTTCGCCAGCTCCACGATCTCGTCGGTGGGCGCGAACGAGGCCGGCGTGTAGATCATCCCGGTGCTCAGCCCCATCGCGCCCTGGCGCATCGCGTCGGCCACCAGGCCGCGCATCTGCTGCAGCTCCTGCGGGGTGGCGCGGCGGTCGGCGTCGCCCATCACGTGGCGGCGCACCGAGCCCAGGGTGACGAAGGTGGCCAGGTTGATGGCGGGACGGGTGCTGTCGAGCTTGGCGAAGTAGCCGTCCAGGTCGCGCCACGTCACCAGCGCGCGCACGCTGTCGCTCATCTCGCGCAGGGTGTTCTCGTTCACCGGCACCACGCTGCTCACCTCGCCGGTGATCTCGGTGGTGATCCCCTGGGTGATCTTGCTGGCCGCCTGCGGGTTGGTGAGCAGCGGGTACTCCGAGTGCCCCAGCATGTCGATGAACCCCGGCGCCACGATCAGCCCCGTGGCGTCGATGGTGTCGCGCGCCTGCGCCCCCGCCAGCACCCCCACCGCCGCGATCCGGTCGCCGCGGATCGCCACGTCGCCGCGCACCCACGGGCTCCCCGTGCCGTCGATGATGCGTCCCCCGCGGATCAGCAGGTCGTACACGCCGCTCGCCGAGGCTCGGGACGGAGGGGTCGCCGCCGTGGTGGACGCGGAGCCTGGCGGTGCGCCCGGGCCCGCCGCGGGCGCCGCCCCGGGCCGCGTGGCACCGGGCGCGCACGCCGTGGGTGAGCACGCGGCGAGCGCGGCGAGGACGAAGACGGCGGTGGGGCAGCGGGAGATGAACGGCATCTCGGATGTGGCTGGGGAGAGGAATCGGCCCAGGTCGACCGCGTCGGCCGGGAAAGCGGGATGAATCCGCGGCAACGACGTGCCAGAGTCCGCTTGCGGACTCGCACGCGGGCATCGACGCGGCTGGAGAGCCCCCGCGAGACGAGGCGGCTCCACCGGCGCACGCCGTCCGGGTGTGCGGGGGAGATTCGCCCGCGATGGCGATGGACGCAAGTGCGGCGACCCGGCGCCGAGGCCAACGCGGCACGCGAGCCGATCCGCGGAGATGCGCGTCATCCAACCGCCGCGCGGAAGATCGCCGCATGACAGACAGACGCTGTTTCCACGCTGGCTGATTTGGAGCGTCAAACACGCGCCTGGCAACGACTTAGACCGTGATGACGCCCCTTGACGAGACGTTTGTTTCGGTGAGAGTTGGGTCCTCCAATCCTGCCCCCACCCACCTCTCACCTCGCGATCGATGATGAGCACACGACAGACCCGCCCCACGTCGCGCCGCGCAACCGGCGAGATCCGCATCGAGATGGTCCGGCTACCCCACGACGTCGCGGAGCGCACGGCGATGCTGCGGAGCATGATCTCCCGGCACGCGGCCACCGACCCGGCGATGGCCGACTTCGCCCGCGCCTTCGCCCCGTCCGGCGGCGAGGCGCCCCGGGACGAGCCCTGTGATCCCGCCGGCGACGGCATGCCGGCCGGGGAGCTGGAGCGGTTCCGCGAGATCGAGAGGCTTCTGGCCGGGCAGGCCGAGGTGCTGGAGGCGATCGGCCGGGGCCGGGCCGTGGTGGCCGGCGTCGTCGGCCTGGGCATCGGCGTCGCGGCAACCCTCGTGGCCCGCCGTAGCCGGCGCGTGGCCGAAGTGGATTCGTTCTAGCCGGAATCGCGCAGACCAGGGCGGCCGCGCGCCTCGCGCGGCCGCCCTAGTCGCGGCAGTCGATCCAATCGTTGCAAATCGTGTCCGGACGCTGGAGGACCGGGAGCGTTCAAGCTGCCGTGTGGCAAGCACATGACGGAACACCACACCGTGGCGGCCGACACCACGTCCAGAACGGGATTCTCGATCACCTCGGGATCGAGTTCTACGAAGATCAGTCACGATCGTGACGAGGCCGCGTGTGAAGGCGGCCTCCGGATGCAAATCGCCCCCCGGGTGCACCGCCTTTACGCCCGCCCGGCGCCCGCCAGCATCGCCTTCGCATACGATAGCGCGCCGGCCACGGCGTCCGAGACGCCGGGGCGCACCTCGAACGAGGTCGCGGAAGCGTCCAGCGCGCGGGTGACGGCGGCGGCGTAGATGTCGGCGCCGAGGGTGCCGCCGTGGAAGACGATGGGGACGGCGCCGTCCCAGGGCGCCAGCCGCCGCGCCAGGGCCACGGCGTGCCGGGCCAGCTCGCGCGCCTCGTGCTCCACCACCTCCAGCGCCACGGGGTCGCCGGCCTCCGCCGCGCTCAGCACGTGCACGGCCAGCGCGGCCACGTCGGCCTTCTCGGCGCGGCCGGCCCAGGGGGGGATCGCGGAGGGGCCCTCGAGCTCCAGCAGCTCCAGGAGTTGCGGGAGGAGCGGGGTGTGCGGCCCGCGCCCGTCGGCGGCGCGCAGGGCGGCGGCCAGGCCGTTGCGGCCCAGGCTCCACGCGCTCCCCTCGTCGCCCACGATCATCCCCCATCCCCCGCAGCGCTCCACCCGCCCGTCGGCGCCGCGCGCGTAGCCGACCGAGCCGGTCCCCGCGATCAGCAGGATCCCCGGGCAGCCGGCCAGCGCGCCCTCCAGCGCGATCGCGCCGTCGGTGGTCACCAGCACGCGCTCGGCCACCCCGCTCGCCGAGAGCTCCGCCTCCACCTCGCCGCGCTCGCTCTCGTTGCCCACGCCGGCGAGGCCGGCGCAGAGCGCCACGGGCTTCTCGCCCACGCCCGCCTCGGCGCAGGCGTCGCGCACCAGCGCCGCGAGCATGTCGGCGGTGGCGGCCGGGTTGCGGGGGTCCACCAGGCCGGCGGGGCCCACGCGCCGCACCAGCTCGCGGCCCTCGGCGTCCGCCAGCGCCAGCGTGGTGCGCGTGCCGCCCCCGTCGATCCCCGCGAAAACCGTCATCCGCGCGCTCCCACGGCCTGCCCGCCGCGATCCGCGGCCGAGCCGTCGCCCTCGCGCCCGCGCGGCAGGCCGCCCACGCCCCAGCCCGGGAAGTCGGTCGCGCGCCGGCGCTGCGGCGGCGCGGCCAGCTCGGCGGTGGAAAGGAGCGGCTGCTCCACCGGCAGCCCGCCGCGGCGGACCACGTAGGCCTCCATCGCGAAGTACTCCGGCAGCCCCAGCTTGTCCACGATGTGCGCGGTGCCGCTGTTGCGCTCCTCCACGCGCTCCCAGAACTCGCGGTCGTCCTGCCCCGGGAACGGCGCCTTGTCCTTCTGGCTCTGGTGCTTGTAGATGGCCAGGATCTTCAGCCGCAGCTCCTCCTCCGAGAGGGGGACCAGCACGTCGGCTTCGCTCACCGGCCACTCCTGCCAGGCGCCGCGGTAGTACCACGTCTCGGGCACCTCGCCGCTGTACTGCTCCAGCGCGCGCTCCACCGCCTCCAGGCACATGCGGTGGGTACCGTGCGGGTCGCTCAGGTCGCCCGCCACGAAGACGATCTCGGGGCGCCGCTCCTCGAGCAGCTCCAGCGTGATGCGCACGTCCTCGGGGCCGATCGGGTCCTTGCGCACCTTCCCCGTCTGGTAGAAGGGGAGGTTCAGGAAGCACGCCTGCT
This sequence comes from Longimicrobium sp., assembly GCA_035630095.1. Taxonomy (GTDB): domain Bacteria; phylum Gemmatimonadota; class Gemmatimonadetes; order Longimicrobiales; family Longimicrobiaceae; genus Longimicrobium. The sequence goes on along the minus strand of DASQLJ010000333.1, from coordinate 14,612 downwards.
CGCGGCGCATCCCGAAGGTCTCGATCCCGCTCACCGCCTCGGCCTCGCGGATGCGGCGCTTGATGGTGAGCACCTCGTCGATGTCCACCTGCCCCGGCGACTTGCTGTCCAGGAACTGCTCGATCCGCCCCGAGAGCTCGTCCACCTTGCCGTCACCCACCGCGAAGTCGCGGCTGAAGCGCCGCAACCAGTCGATGTAGCGCCGCACCTCGTGGTCGAACACCGCGATGTTCCCCGACGTCTGGTACGCGACCACGATCTGGTTCCCGTTCTGGTGCAGCTTGTTGAGGATGCCGCCCATCGAGATCACGTCGTCGTCGGGGTGCGGGCTGAACACGATGATCCGCTTCCCCTGCGGCAGCCGGCTGCGTCCGCGCACCTTGCTGAGCAGCGCGTTGAAGATTTCGCCGTTCAACGGCCCCGAGCTGCCGTAGCGCGCCAGCAGCGAGCTCAGGTGGTGCTCGCGGTAGTCGTCGCTGTCCAGCTTCAGGATGCTCTTCCCCGTCTGCTGGCTCAGCCAGATCACGGCCTCGGTCTCCAGCTTCCGGTCCCAGCGCACCTCGCCCACCACCCACGGCGTCTTGATGCGCGTGAGGTCGGCGGCGGCCGCCGGGTCCAGGTAGAAGGTGGCGTTGGCGTGGTTCTGCAGGTACGTCGCGGCCACGTCGGGGTCGGGCTCGCCCTCCACCGAGCGGCGGACGATGCCGGCCTTGTGCTCGCCGGTGGCGATCAGCGCGATCTCGCGGGCGTCCAGGATGCTGGCCACGCCCATGGTGATCGCCTCCATCGGCACGTTGTCCTCGCCGAAGAAGTCGGCCGCGGCGTCGCGGCGGGTCACCGTGTCCAGCGCGATCAGCCGCGTGCGGCTCTGCACCCCCGAGCCGGGCTCGTTGAAGCCAATGTGCCCCGTCTTCCCCACGCCCAGGATCTGGAAGTCGATCCCGCCCGCGTCCACGATCGCCTGCTCGTACCAGGCGCAGAACTCGTCCACCTTGTCGCGCGGCACGTCGCCGGCGGGGATGTGCACGTTCTCGCGGGGCACGTTGATGTGGTCGAACAGGTTCTCCCACATGTACCGGACGTAGCTGTGGATGCTGTCCGGCGCCATCGGGTAGTACTCGTCCAGGTTGAAGGTGACCACGTTGCTGAAGTCGAGGCCCTCTTCCCTGTGCAGGCGGATGAGCTCGCGGTAGATGCCGATGGGGGTGCTGCCTGTGGCCAGCCCCAGCACGGCGGGCCGCCCCTGCGCGTTGCGCTCGCGGATGATCCGCGCGATGCGCTCGGCGACGGTGCGGGCGATCTGGTCGTACTCGACGATGACGACGGGGACGCGCTCTCGGGTCTGCGCCATGCTGCGATCTGCCGGTTCTTCGGGGTCGGAATCCAGTGCCAGGGAACGTGCCCGGGGCTGCACGCATCGGGCCAGCCGTGGTAGATACGGGGAACAGCGCCGTGTCGACGCCGGCTGCGCTCCACTGTCCATAATCCTTCCGTGGGGCGGACGACGTCACGCATCCGGGGGATGGAGATCGAGCCGCGGCGGCGCTTCCCGTCGTCAGCCGCCCCCCAGCGCCGCCTCGCCGCGCGCCAGGACGTCCGCCCACGGACTGGCCCGCAGCCGGGCGCGGTCCTCCTCGCTCGCCGCGAGCGCCAGCACGGGGGCGAGGCTCGCGTCGCGCAGCAGGAAGTCGGCGCCCTCGGCGACGGCGGGGCGCCACACCACGCCCATGTACGCGGCGACCGCGTCCACCGCGGGGCGGGCCTCCAGGTCGGTGGCGCCGTCGCCCACCAGCAGCGCGGGGCGCGGGAGGTTCCAGGCGCGGATCACGCCTTCCTTGCCGCCGCTCCGCGCCAGCGGCGACGCGGTCTCGAACCCGGCGTACGCGCCGCCGTCGTCGAAGTCGATCCCCACCGCCGCCACCTCGCCCGCGGGCACGCCCAGCTCGCGCGCCACGTGCTCCACCGGCGGCCGCAGCCCGCCGCTCACGATGCGCACCGTCTTCCCCAGCCAGCGCAGCGCCGCGACCACCGCGCGCGCATCCGGCACCAGCGTCTCCACGTACCGCCTGCCGACCGCCTCCACCTGCTCGCGCGTGGGCCGGATGATGTCGAGCCGGCGGGCGTAGACGTCTTCCAGCGCCACCTCGCCCGCCATCGCCGCGTCGGTCAGGGCGCGGATGGCGTCGGCGTGGCCGCCGCGGGCGAGCTCGTCGATCCCCTCGATCGCCACCAGCGTGGAATCGCAGTCGAACACCACCGTGGCGAAGCCGCGGCGCGGGAGGGGCTGCATCGGGGGTCGTTCTCGCTGCCGGGGCGGTGGCGCGGCGCCGCGGGCTTGCGGCGGCCGCTGCAAAGGCGGAATCTCTCGTGCGTGCGGCCCGCGGCGCAACCTCGCGTCCGCCGCGGCATCGGCCGGCACCCGGCGCGCTCCTTGCACCCCGGCGCGTCCCTGAACTGGGCTCTTTCCGGAAGGAAAACCATCGTGGCCGAAATCGTCGAGCGGCTCCGTCTGGGCGATGTGAACGTGGGGAAGAACGAGCGCCTGGCCTCCGTGCTCGGCGGCGCCGGCCTGGCGCTGCTGGGGCTGCGGCAGCGCGGCGTGGGCGGCGCGCTGCTCGGGCTGGCCGGCGCGGCGCTGATCGGCCGGGGCGCGAGCGGCCACTGCCCCGTCTACCAGGCCGTGGGCGCGACCAGCACCAGCGGCCGCCCCGCCAGGCGCCTCCGCGCCGAGGAGGACGTGGACTCGGGCGTGAGCGTGCACGCGAGCACCGTCGTGAGCCGCACGCCCGAGGAGACGTACGCCATCTGGCGCGACTTCACGCAGGCGCCGCGCTACATGGACCGCATCGCTGCGGTCGAGATCCTGGACGAGACGCGCTCGCGGTGGACCGCCACGGGGCCGATGGGGCGCTCGTGGACGTGGGAGAGCCAGGTGGTGGAAGACAGCCCGGGCGAGCTGATCGCGTGGGAGTCGCTCCCCGGCTCGGAGCTGCCCAACCGCGGCTGGGTGCAGTTCCTCCTGGCCGGCAGCGACCGCCGGCAGACGGAGGTGCGCTACTTCGTGGAGTTCGACCCGCCCGGCGGCGTGATCGGCGACGCCATCGCGAACGCCTTCCACGACGCCCCGCGCGAGATGATCCGCGGCGACCTGCGCCGCTTCCGCGCGATGGTGGAGGCCGGCGACGTGGCCGCCGCCGGCCAGGGTGGAAACGGCGAAGCGGCTGACGAAGGGTGAGGAACGATGGCCGTTAGGCGGCCGATCGATCCGGAAAGCGGCGCCTCTTGACAGTCCCGGCGCCGCGAGTAATATTCCATGCACACGTCAGGCGCAGCCGAGAGTGGGCACCGCACCGCGGAGCCCCAGCGAGTTTACTCGCCTTGGCTGCGCACGTGTTTTCTACCCCCCCGGCCACACCCGTCCGCTCCAGATCCGCGGGCACACGCTCTCCCACAAACGCATCACGGCCAGCGCGGCCGCCGACGTCTTGCCGCGGTCGCGCGCCTGGCGCTGGCACACGTACGCACAGAGGTCGGCGAGCTGCATCAGCCGGCTGTTGTGCGACTTGACCCAGTGCACGTTGTCCACGATGCACGTCAGGTCCACGGGCTTGTAGCCGAACGAGGTGCCCATCTCCTTGTAGCGGTGAAGGTCCTCCACCACCTGGCTCTCCACCTCCTTCTCCTCGTCCGAGACGATCAGCACGGTGACCCCGGCGTCGCCGAACGCCTGCGCCCGCGCGCCGCCGGCGGTGAGGGCCACCGTCGCCACGGCGGCCGCGAAAAGACGGAAACTGTCCCGCATGTCTGCTCATGGTAATGAGTTACGAAGAACGAACGCTCATACCGGCGTGCGCTTCATCCGTTCCCGCGCGGACGTAGCACTTTGTCGCATGGCAGCGGAGCCTGCGGCGCGCGCCGGTGTATTCGCCTGGCGACGCGAGCGACGGCACCCTGAACGGAAACTCTCGGATGGCAGAACAGACGCTGGTGGCGGACCGGACGGGCGAGCTGCGGATGGACGCGGCGGCGAAGGAGGAGCGCTACCGCGAGGTGGCGATGATGATCGAATCGGCGATGGAGGGCGAGCCGGACCTGCTGGCGGGGATGACCACGGTCGTCTGCCTCCTCCACAATGCGTTTCCGTACTTCTACTGGACCGGCTTCTACCGCCGCGTGGGGCCCGCGCGGCTGCTGGTGGGGCCGTACCAGGGGACCATGGGGTGCCTGGAGATCCAGTTCGCCAGCGGCGTGTGCGGCGCCGCCGCGCGCGAGCGGCGCACGCAGCTCGTGACGGACGTGCACGCCTTTCCCGGCCACATCGCCTGCGACAGCGCGTCGGCGTCGGAGATCGTGGTGCCGGTGCTGGACGCGCGCGGCGACCTGATCGCCGTGCTGGACGTGGACAGCACGGTGCCCGCGGCGTTCGACGAGACCGACCAGCGCTGGCTGGAGCACATCGTCGGGATGCTGCGGGAGAAGGAAGCGCTCCCGGTGGCTTCCGCGGGCTGAGCGGCGGGCGGAAGACGAGCGCGCCGGGCTGTCCCGCCTCCGGCTCGCTCCGTATCTTCCGCCGCTCTCGACCCGCCCCGCACCCCGCCGCACGCGCATGGCCACCCGCGCACCGCGCCCCATCGAGCCCGGTCCCGATCGCACGCCCCGGCGCGTGCCGGCGTTCGTGCGCGCGCTGCTGCGCGTTCCGCTCTTCTACAAGATCCTGATCGCCAACGCCGCGCTGGTGCTGGTGGGCACCGTGTTCGGCAGCATGGTCACCGCGCGCTTCGTGCACGACCAGCCGGGGCGGCCCTGGTTCGAGGTCGCCGGCCTGCTGGCGGTGATCGGGATCGGCGTGACGCTGCTGGTGAACGCGGTGATCCTGCGCGTGGCCCTGCAGCCGCTGGACGAGCTGGAGCGCACCGCCGCGCGCGTGCAGCGCGGCGAGGTCGACCGGCGCGCGCCCGTGTCGCCGGTGGCCGACCGCGAGCTCGACCGGCTGCGGCGCACCTTCAACGCCATGCTCGACGCCGGCGCCGCCTACCGCGCCCGCCTGCGCGAGGTCGCAGCCCGCGCCCTCGGCTCGGCCGAGGAGGAGCGCAAGCGCATCGCCCGCGAGCTGCACGACGAGACGGCGCAGACGCTGGCCGCGCTGCTCATCCGCATCCGCCTGGTGCAGCGCGCGCAGGACCCCGATGCGCTCGCGAAGCTGCTGGAGGAGATGCGCACCGACGTGGGCCAGGCGCTGGAGGGGATCCGCCGTTTCGCGCGCGGGCTGCGGCCGCCGGCGCTGGACGAGCTGGGGCTGGTGCCGGCGATCGAGTCGCACGCGCGCTCGCTGCAGGAGATCAGCGAGCTGCGCATCGAGGTGGAGTCCGAGGACGTCGCGGTCGACCTGCCCCCCCAGGCCGAGCTCGCCACCTACCGCATCGTGCAGGAAGCGCTGTCGAACGTGGTGCGCCACGCGCACGCCACCCGCGCCTCGGTCCGCATCGCGCACCACGCGGGGCGGCTGCTGGTGACGGTGGAAGACGACGGCCGGGGCTTCGATCCCGGGAACGTGACGTCCACGGAAGGCGGCGGGCTGGGGCTGTTCGGAATGAAGGAGCGCGCCGGCTACATCGGTGGCATGGTCGACGTCTCCAGCACACCCGGCGGCGGCACCCGCGTCCGCGCCGAGATCCCGCTGGGGGACGAGGTGGCGGACGGTTGAGTTCGAAGGGCCGGCCCCAAGCTGCAGAGCCTGCAGCTCATGGTGGACCTCCTCGACCGGATGATGGAGAACCACCCCGTCGCCCGGCGCAGCTCGGAAACGGTGGCGCAGCGCGCGGTTCTGCGGCTGGTGGTGAGCCGCGACGGCACCGTGCCGTACGCCGAGCTGGTGCAGCCCACCGGTGATGCGTACGTCGACCCGCTCCTCCCCGCCATCATGGAGCGGATGCGCTTCACCCCCGCCACGCTGGACGACGTGCCGTACGACGTGCGGTTCCGGTTCACGCTGCCGCTCAAGGTGCCGGTGAGGACATCGCCCGAGCGCTGATGCCCTGAACAGGTGCCCGAGTGCGTGGAAGGCGGATGTCGTCTCCACGCACCCGACGCGCCGCCGCCTCGGCGATTGACGCGCCGGGGGACACGGGGTAGACTCAACCACGCGCGGGACGGAGCCATCTCCGCCCGCGCTCCGTTTTGCCGGTTCTCAACACGCACACGTCCATGCAGCTTCTTCCCCTCGCCACCGCGCTGGTCGCCGGGCTCGCGCACGCGCTGGAGCCCGACCACATGGCGGCGGTCACCACCTTCGTGTCGCGCCGGCCGCGCCCGCTGCAGGCGGTGGGCTTCGGCCTGCGCTGGGGCGTGGGGCACTCGGCGGCGATCCTCGTCGTGGGGATGGTGCTGGTGGCGCTCGACCTGCGCCTCTCCGACGGGCTCGCGCGCGGGCTGGAGTTCGGCGTGGGCGGGATGCTGCTCGGCCTCGGCGCGTGGCTGCTGTGGAGCGTGCTGCACGAGCGCGCGCACCGCCTGGCCGACCGCGGCGAGACGCAGCACGCCCACGCGCACGATCACGGGCACTCGCACGGCACGCTGTGGGTGGGGATGGCGCACGGGCTGGCCGGCACGGCGCCGCTCGTGGCGCTGGTCGCCACCACCACGTCGTCGGCGTGGGCGGCGGGCGCCTACCTGCTCTTCTTCGGCGTGGGCACGACGCTGGCGATGGGGCTGTATGCGATGGTGGCCGGGCTCGTGTTCGACCAGGCGGGCACGCGCGTGCCGCGGCTGGGGCGCACGCTGCGCACCCTCACCGCGCTGGGCAGCGCCGTCCTGGGCATTGCGTGGATCGCCGGCGCCCTGGGCGTCGCCTGAGCCACCTCGGAGTTTCGCACGTCGGTCCGCAACGTCCCACGGGAGAGCAGAATGTCAGACGAGGCACAGCCGCAGGAACAGGCACCGGTCACCATCACCATCCGCAACAACGGCCCGTACCGGGTGGAGGGCGCGATCCGGCTGGTGGACGCGGACGGCAACGAGTACCCGCTCACCCCCGGCAAGGGCATCTCCCTGTGCCGCTGCGGCGCGTCGACCAACAAGCCGTTCTGCGACGGCACGCACTCGAGGATGGGCTTCCAGGCCGCCGAGCGCGCCGTCCGCGAGGCCGAGGGCGGCAACTCCTGACGAATCCTGATCCATTGACGAAAGCGCCCGGACCGACTGACCATCGGCCGGGCGTTCTCGTTTGATGGATCTGCCGGCTGTCCCTGTCGCCGCTTTTCGATAATCATTCTTGACAGCGATCCGGCGCTCCGGTAGGATGGGAACCATGAGCCGCTTCGCCGCTGCCCCGCGCTGTTGTCTCCGCTGTCCGTGTACGGGCGGCGGAGCGGAGCGCGTGACAGGCTGAACGCGCCTCCAGGCGCCGGGGTGCACGCCCCGGCCGCGCCGCCCGGCCCGCACCCGCAGGCCGGGCGGCCTGCTTTTCGGAATCCCTCCGCGCGACCGATACGCGCGGCACACCTGAGTAAATCGACAGGGAGGAACGGATGGCCGATACGAAGCCGATCGAGGCGCGAGGCTACGCGCACCCCGAGGCGCTGGTCAGCACCGAGTGGGTGGCCGCGCACCTCGAGGACCCCGCCGTGCGCATCGTGGAGAGCGACGAGGACGTGCTGCTGTACGACACCGGCCACATCCCCGGCGCGGTGAAGATCGACTGGCACACCGACCTGCAGCACCCGCTCTGGCGCGACTACCTCGACGAGGAGAGCTTCGCCAGGCTGATGAGCGAGAAGGGGATCGCGCCGGAGACCACGGTCGTCTTCTACGGCGACAAGAACAACTGGTGGGCGACGTACGCGCTGTGGGTGTTCCGCCTCTTCGGCCACGAGAACGTGCGCATCATGGACGGCGGGCGGAAGAAGTGGGACGACGAGGGGCGCCCCATGTCCACCGACTACCCGTCGTATCCCGCGACGGAGTACCCGGTGCCCAAGCGCAACGACGACCGCGTGCGCGCCTTCCGCGAAGAGGTGGTGGAGCACGTGAAGCGGCACGGCCAGCTCGTGGACGTGCGCTCGCCCGAGGAGTTCAGCGGCGAGAAGCTGCACATGCCCGACTACCCGCAGGAAGGCGCCATGCGCGGCGGCCACATCCCCGGCGCCCGGAACATGCCCTGGGCGCGCGCCGTGAACCCCGACACCGGCGAGTTCAAGCCGGCCGACGAGCTGCGCGCGATGTACGAGGGCCAGCTCGGCCTGAAGGGCGACAGCGACACCATCGCCTACTGCCGCATCGGCGAGCGCTCGTCGCACACCTGGTTCGCGCTCTCGTACCTGCTCGGCTGGAAGAACGTGCGCAACTACGACGGCTCCTGGACCGAGTGGGGCAACTCCGTGCGGCTGCCGATCGAGCGGCCGTAGCGGCGGCCGGGAGGCGCTCCCGTTGTGATACCGGGTTTCACCGCATCATTCAGGATTGCGCCGGCGGTCAGCAGGGCGCGGACGTCGACAGAAACGCCACGATCGCGTGAGGGATTCGCGCCCGAAGGGCCGAGACACCGGCGCGCCCGCACGACCCTTCGGATCCGATGCGAGGCCTGGCGCGCCGGGGGCTCGGCGCCGTTGGCAACGGCGGTATCGTTGCCTACGGCGCGCGAAGCCCGGCCCGGAGCGCAGCGGAGGGACACGCCCCACCCCGCCGTTCGTCGTTGTCCAGAACTTCGCACGGCGACCTGGCGTGCCATGGTATGCGAGTAAACGCGCCGCTACAACGGCACACAGTCCGCCTTCGCGGACTTCAACGACGAAGGGCCTCCCGCGGAAAGGAGGCCCTTCGTTCGAGTGTCACTGGGCACTGGGCACTGGGCACTGGGCACTGGGCACTGGGCACTGGGCACTGGGCACTGGGCACTGGGCACTGGGCACTTTCGTACGCCGACCTCACGCCTCGAGCTGGTACTCCTTGAGCTTGCGGTACAGTGTACGCTCGCCGATGCCCAGCATCTCGGCGGCGCGGCGGCGGTTGCCGCGGGCTTCGCGGAGCGCGGCGGAGATCGCCTCGCGCTCCATGTCCTGCATCGTCATCCCCGGGCGGAAGACGATCACGCCGCGCTCCTCGGGCGGCTCGGGCTCGGGCGGCGGGGGCGGCGTCCACGCCAGCGCGGGCGGGTAGCCGGCCACCAGCGGCGCCCCCGCGACGCCGGGGAGCGCCACCGGCTCGCGCTGGCGCTGGCGGTAGATCTCGAACTCGCGCCGCAGGTCGTCCAGGTCCATCCGCATGTCGAAGAGCGTGCGGAAGATGAACTCCAGCTCCGGCGGCGGGCCGGTGGGGTCGGCGGCGCCGTTCTCCTGGCGCGGGCGGCCCTGGTGCACCGTGGGCAGCACCGGCGCCAGCGCGCGCGAGCTGCGGGTGTGGAAGCGCACGTCGGCGGGGATGTCCTCCGGGCGGATCACGCGGCCCGGGGCCAGCACCACCATGCTCTCCACCAGGTTGCGCAGCTCGCGCACGTTCCCCGGCCAGTCGTACTCCGTCAGCAGCCGCACCGCCTCGGGGTCGATCCCCATGAACGGCCGCTCGTGCTGCGCGCTGAACTCGCGGATGAAGCGCTCGATCAGCCGCGGAACGTCGGCGCGGCGCTCGCGCAGCGCCGGCAGGTCGATGCGCAGCACGTTCAGGCGGTGGTACAGGTCGCGCCGGAACTCGCCGCGCGCCACCTGCTCGCGCGGCTCGCGGTTGGTGGCGGCCAGCACCCGCACGTCCACGCGCAGCACGTCCTCGCCGCCCACCCGGCGGAACTCGCGCTCCTCCAGCACCCGCAGCAGCTTGGTCTGCGTGGTCAGCGGCATCTCGCCGATCTCGTCCAGGAAGATCGTGCCGCCGTTCGCGAGCTCGAAGAAGCCCTTGCGCAGGGAGGCCGCGCCGGTGAACGCCCCCTTCTCGTGGCCGAAGAGCTCGCTCTCCAGCAGCGTCTCGGGGAGCGCGGCCACGTTCACCGCGATGAACGGCCGGTGCCGCCGCGGGCTCAGCGCGTGGATCCCGCGCGCCACCAGCTCCTTGCCGGTGCCGCTCTCGCCCAGGATCAGCACGGTGCTGTTCACGGGGGCGATCTGCACCACCCGCTCAAGCACCTGCTCCATCTCCTCGGTGTCGCCCACGATCCCGGTGATCTCGCGCAGCTCCTCGCGCTGCACCAGCCGGCGGCCCACCAGCGCCACCTCGTCGGCGTCAATCGGCTTGGCGAAGCAGTCCGAGATCCCGAGCTGGCGGCACACCTCGCGCCCCGACGGCTCCGTCGCCTCGGTCAGCCCGATGATCGGCACGCGGCCGCGCTCGCGGGCCTGCGCGATGAGCTGGCGGGCGCGGCGCTCGCGCAGGCCGCCGGTGATCACCAGCAGCAGCGGCTCGTTCAGCGCGTCGGCCACGCTCTCGCCGGGCGCGAGCAGCTCCACCCGCAGCCCGTGGCCTTCGAACGCGGCGCGAAGGCGGACGGCGGGTTCCAGGTCATCGGTGGTGATCAGGACGACTTCGGCCAACGGGATACGGTCCGGCTCGGGGGAGGCACCGCTGAAACGGGTGCGTGAGCGCGTGAGTGCGCCAGTGCGTTTCCGTTGCTGGCGCGAGCGCCGACGGGTTTCCGCACTCGCGCACTCGCGCAGCTGTTTGTTTTACTTCGGGAACGGCGGAGGTTGGGCGTGTCCCTCCGCTGCGCTCCGGGCCGGGCTGCGCGCTGCGTAGGGCACGATACGACTGTGCCCAACGCAGCCGGGCCCACGGCGGCCCGCCCACGGCTTCGAATCCACGGAAACGACCGAGCAGGCGGGCCGCCGCGTTCCCGGCCCTCCGGGCGCGCATCCCTCACGCTCCGCTCGTAGCACCAGGGCTCACGCGAGCGGACGTTGATACGGCAACCCGCCTCGGTCTTCCTCTCGGACTCGGCCCGACATCCCGGGACCTTCCGACACGCCGCGCCGGGAACCTCTACCGTTTTACCGTTCCCCTGGTGTGGAACGGGGGCTTCACCACCTCGGCGGGGACGGCGCGGTCGCGGATGACGATGCCGATCTCGGTGCCGGGCTTGGCCGCGTCCACCGGCACGTAGGCCATGCCGATCCCCTCGCCCAGCGTGGGGCTGAGCGTGCCGCTGCTCACCTCGCCCACCGTCTCCCCGTTGACGGATACGGGGTAGTGCGGGCGGGGGAAGCCGCGCTCCTTCAGGCGGAAGCCCACCAGCCGCTGCGTGACCCCGGCCTCCTTCTGCGCGCGCAGCGCCTCGCGGCCCACGAACTCGCCCTTGCCGAGCTTGGTCACCCAGGCCAGGCCGGCCTCCAGCGGGGTGTGGCCGTCGTCCAGGTCGTTGCCGTACAGCGCCATCCCCATCTCCAGCCGCAGCGAGTCGCGGCTCCCCAGCCCGCAGGCGATCAGCCCGTCATCCGCGCCCACCTCCAGCAGCCGGCGCCACAGGGCGGCGGCATCCTCGGCGCGCACGTACAGCTCGAAGCCGTCCTCGCCCGTGTAGCCGGTGCGGCTGATGAGCGCGCGGGCGCCATCCACCGACCCGTCGGTGAAGTGGTAGTAGCGGATCGCGTCGAGGTCCGTCGCCGTCAGCTTCGCCAGGATGGCGGGCGCCTTCGGCCCCTGCAGCGCGAGCAGGGCGATCTCGTCGCTGCGGTCGGTCAGCTCCACGTCGAAGCCGGCGGCGTGGCGGGTGGCCCAGGCCCAGTCCTTCTCCCGGCAGGCGCCGTTCACCACCAGCATGTAGTGGTCGGCGAAGCGGTAGACGAGCAGGTCGTCGATCACCTTCCCCTGCTCGTTGACCATGGTGCTGTACTGCGCCTGCCCCACGGCCAGCTTGCTCGCGTCGTTGGTGGTGACGTGCTGCACGAAGTCAAGCGCGCGCGGCCCGCGCACGAAGAACTGGCCCATGTGCGACACGTCGAACAGCCCCGCGGCGTTGCGCACGGCGTTGTGCTCGGCGGTGATCCCGCTGGGGTACTGCACCGGCATCTCGTAGCCGGCGAAGGGGACCATCTTTGCGTTCAGGCGCAGGTGCTCGCCGTGCAGCGGCGTGCGCTGGAGTGTGCTGGCGTCGGCCATTCGTCGCGTCGCGGTTGGGATGTCAGCCGTAATGGCAGGGAAGCTAACATCCGCCGCATGCGCGCGCGAGGCTGGGCGGGTACGCGAACGCCGGCTTCGCGACGCGAGACGGAGCGGGCAACGAGGCGAGCGTGCGAGGGGCCGCCGTCGCGAAAGGCGGCTGAAGCCGCGGCTGGAACAATGGGAAGCCTCGCAAACGGCGCGAGGCTGCGTCGGCGCCGCCGGTGCGGGCACCCGGCCCCACCGCGGCCGCCGGGTGGGCGAAACCCCGCAGGCCACGCCGACCCGAGCACCCTCTCCCGCGAAGCGGGGGAGGGCGAGCGCTCCCAGGCGCGGGGAGGGGGCCCCTCGCGAGCCAAACGAAGCGCGCCGGGCTCACCCTCGAGCCCGGCGCACCTCCATCCATCACCCGATGACGGGCCGTGGGTCAGTTGGGGCCCACGCCCATGCCGGGGTCGGGCGACTGCGGCTGCTGCTGGTCGGGGCGCGGCTGGCGCATCCGCGGCGGGCGGCCGAAGGTGTAGTTGAAGCTCAGGTACACCGCGCGCTGGTTGAAGTCGCGCCGGCTGATCTGCTCGCTGTTGTCGTCGGCCGTCTCGAAGGTGAAGCGCATCTGGTCGAACGGGTCGGCCACGCGCAGGCTCACCGTGGCCCGGTCGCCCGCCACCTTCTGCCGCACCGAGAAGTTGGCCATGCTGAAGGCGCCGATCCGCCCCTGCTCGGTCTTCATCCCCGCGCGGTAGAACTGGAACCAGCTCACGTCGGTGGTGGAGCTCAGCTTGAAGTTCACGTTGCCGCGCGCCGACCAGCTGAACTGCTCGGTGCCCAGGCCGCTCTGCACGTTGCTGCCATCGGTCACCACCCGAAAGCCGCTCACGCTGGCCATCCCCGTGACCCGCGTGCCCAGGCGGAGCTGGGTGTTCACGTCGGCGCCGTAGCTCTTCGAGGTGTCCAGGTTGCGCAGCGTGGCCGTGGTCACGCCCGACTCGTCCACCGTCTGGTAGCGCCGCACCACGTTCTCGGTGAGGCGGTAGAACGGGGTCACGGTGAGCGAGCCAAACGGCATCGAGCGCTGCATGCTGGCTTCCAGCGCGTGCGTGTACTCGGGCTTCAGCTCGGGGTTGCCCACGAACACGTTCTGCGGGTTGTCCGAGATCGGGAACGGGTTCAGGAACTGCGGGTTCGGGCGCTGGATCCGCTTGCTGTAGCTGAACCGCAGCTGCCCGCGCGGCCCCATCGTCCACGTCGCGGCCGCGCTGGGGAAGAGGCTGGTGTAGTCGTTGGGGAAGGTCTGGCTCCCCAGCTTGAAGTCGGTGTTGGCGACCTCGAGGCGCAGCCCGCCCTGCAGCGCCACCTTGCCCATCGTCTGCGTGAGCATGGCGTAACCGGCCTGCACGTTCTCGTCGTACTGGAAGTCGTTGGTGCGCCGCGTGCCCGGGTCGGCCGCGCCGCCGGTGAGGCTGTCGGTGACCAGGTGGTTGTTCATCCACCGCAGCGTTCCCTTCCACCCCGCTTCCAGCTTGGTCGCGCCGAACGCGCGCGTGTAGTCGAGCTGCGCGTTCCCCTCGCGCACCACGTTGTTCAGCAGGTTCTGCGCGTCGCGCAGCGGGAACAGCGCGTCGCCGCTCAGCGGGTCGAAGGTGAAGCGGCTGTTCTGGTCGTCGCGCGAGCGGTTGAAGCGGAAGTCGGCCGAGAGCTCGTGCTTCTGCGGCACCATGGTGTGGCGCACCGACAGCGAGTAGTCGGTGGTCAGCCCGCGCCAGGCGAGGTCGGTGCTCTGGTCGTAGCGCGCGGTCTCGGCCTCGCTGGCGTTCAGCTCGGTGAAGGCGTTGCGGCTGTCGGCGTTGGCCGCGCGCTTGTTGAACATCAGCGCCGGGGCGATGCTGGTGCGGCCCAGCTTCAGCTCGCCGTTCAGGCTCACCGTGTGCGACTGGTTCAGCACGTCGCCGTCGGTGTCCTGCAGGGTGAAGGTCTCCGGGAGCCCCAGGAAGTGGCTGTTGCGCCAGTTGGTGCCCTCCTGGACGCGGTTGTCGCGGTTGAAGCCGTAGCTGCCGAACAGCGTCACGTTCCCCTGCTGACGGCTCAGGTTCCCCGAGGCGTTGTACCGCCCGCCGGTGCCGCCGCCCACCTGCATCCCGCCGCTGGTGCCCAGGTCGGTGTTCTGCTTCAGCACGATGTTCAGGATGCCGCCCATGCCGTCGGGGTCGTACTTGGCCGACGGGTTGGGCACCACCTCCACCCGGTCCACCATGTTGGACGGGAGCTGCTTGAGGAAGTTGGTCAGCGCGTCGCCCCGCATCGGCGCCGGGCGGCCGTTGATCTGCACCGCCACGTTCTCGTTGCCGCGCACGCTCACCTTGCCGTCGCCGTCCACGTCCACGCCGGGCACGCTGCGCAGCACGTCGGTGGCGTTGCCGCCGGTGGCCGAGGGAAGGTCGCGCACGTTCACCACGGTGCGGTCGGGGGCGGTGACCACCGCCGAGCGCTCGGTGGTGGCCGTGATCCCCTGCAGCGCCACCGCGCCGGCGGTGAGCCGC
>DASQLJ010000332.1:0-5027 GCA_035630095.1 Longimicrobium sp. | reverse complement strand
TGTCGCGCGTACGACGCCGACGCGCGGGGAGCGCTCCAGCACGGCCACGTCGATGGTGATGGTGGGCGCGCGGGCGAAGAACTCCTCCGTGCCCCCGGCCCGCGCGATCGGCACCAGCTCGGCCAGCTCGGGAGAGACGCGCACCATCTCGTCCAGCAGGTCCCCCGCCCGCCAGACGAAGAGGCCCGTGTTCCACAGGTACTCGCCGGACGCCACGTACTCCTCCGCCGTGGCGCGGTCGGGCTTCTCCACGAAGCGGGCGACCTCGTACCCCGTTTCGGCGCCGGCCTGGTCGCCCTCCAGCAGCGGGAGCGCGCCGCCCAGGCGGATGTAGCCGTAGCCCGTCTCCGCGCGCGTGGGCACCGCGCCGATGGTGAACAGGCGGCGGTGGCCGGCGGCCAGCTCGGCCGCGCGGGCGATCAGGGCGCGGAACGCCTCGGGGGGGTGGATGACGTGGTCGCTGTGCAGCGACACCATCACCGCGTCGGGGTCGCGCCGCTCCAGCTCGGCGGCGGCCCAGGCCAGCACCGGCGCCGTGCCCCTGGCGGCGGGCTCCAGCAGCAGGTTGCCGGGGCCCAGCTCGGGGAGCACGCCCAGGATCGGCGCGGCCAGGCGCTCGCCGGTGAGGATGCGCAGCCGCTCGGCCGGCACCAGCGGGGTGATGCGGTCCACCGTGTCGCGGATCAGCGGGCGCTCGGAGGCCAGCGGCAGGAGCTGCTTGGGGCGCGCCGGCGTGCTCACCGGCCAGAAGCGCGAGCCCACGCCGCCGGCCAGGATCACCGTCCACAGGTGCGGAACCGGGGGCGTGCTCGCGGGTTGAATGGGGTCCAACGGGAAGGTCAGCCTGCGTTCGGCAGCCGCTCGTCCGCCTCGGCCGGGGGCGCGCCGAACAGCTCGTCCACGCGTGCCAGCAGCTTCTTGGGCGAGAAGGGCTTGGTGAAGAAGTCGGTGGCGCCAAGCTCCAGGGCGTGGCGGCGGTCGGCGTCCTGCCCCTTGGCGGTCAGGATGATGATCGGCGTGTCGCGGCGGTGCTCCATGGCGCGCGCCTGCTCCAGCACCTCGAGGCCCGTGGCGCCCGGCATCATGATGTCGAGCAGCACCACGTCGATGGCCTCGTCGCCGCGCAGGTGCTCCAGCGCCTCGGTGCCGTCGGAGACCAGCACCACCTGGTAGGGGCCCTGCTCCAGCTTCAGGCGGATGATGTGGCCGATGTGCGGCTCGTCGTCGGCCACCAGCACCCGGCGGGGCTGCGGCTCGGCTGCATGCGCGTCGGTCATCGGAAGGCCGGCGAGGGGGAGTCGGTCACGAGAGCGGGGCGCGGCGCGTTCACACCAGCGCGGCGAGCGACGCGCGCCCGTCGGCCAGCTCGCGCAGCAGCGGGGCGAAGCCGGCGCCGCCGCGCAGGAGGACGGCCAGCAGCACCTCGTCGCCCAGCCCCTGCACGATGGCGACGCCGTCGTCCAGCCGCACCACCACGGTCTGCGCGTCGCCCAGCCCGGCGGCGCCGCCCAGCGCGGCGGCCGCCCCGGCGACGCCCGGCACCATCGCCGACACCGTCTCGGCGTCGAGGTGGCCGGCGCCGGCGTGCTGGATCAGCAGGCCGTCGCGGCCCAGCACCAGCACGTGCTCCACGCCCGGGTGGCTGCGGATGCGGTCCAGCGCCTGGTCGAGCTCGGACATGCGGGTCATTCCGGGTGCGGGGGGCGGGCGGTGCGGCCGGGCAGCAACGTACCGGCGGCGCGCCGCGCGGTCAACCCTGAAAAGCGCGCCGTGGCTTGACGCAACCGCGTTGGGACGGATAAGGTTAACCCTCGCGTCCGGCGTGGCCGGACGCGCTTCGTTTCGGAACATCTGGACATCCCGGAGAGAAACTCCCTTGCGTTCTGTCTACCCGGCCCTGGCCGCGCTCCTCCTGCTCCCCGCCGCCGCCGCGCTCAGCGCCTGCGGCGACTCCTTCGGCGTGGAGACGGTGCTGCGCTCCGACTCGCTGGTGCTGGCTTCGGCCAACGGCCCCAGCACCCTCCCCAGCGCCCTCGACATCGCCAACGGCGTGCTGTCCACCCGCCCCGAGCTGCCGGCGCAGGCCGGCCTCTTCGACCTGCAGGTGCGGCAGAGCGGCAACGTGTTCACGCTGGTCCCCAGCCCGGCCACCGGCTCGCTGCGCGGCGCCGGGCTGCAGCTCACCACGCGCGACATCGCCAACCCCGGCAACGCCCCGCGCGAGGTGGACACCTACACGCGCACGGCCCAGACGATCGCCGTGGGGCAGACGTACTTCGTGCAGACCCGGCCGGTGTGCGGCACCGCGTCCAAGTACGGGATGCTGAAGGTCCTCGCCCTGAAGGCCGACTCGGGGCTGGTGACGCTGAAGGTGGTGAGCAACCAGGGGTGCGACGACGAGCGGCTGGAGGACTGATGCTGGACCTGCGGGCGATCCGGCAGGACCCGGACGGCACCCGCGCCGCGCTGGCCCGCCGCGGGAACGCGGAGGAGACGGACGGCGCGGTGGGGCGGGTGGTGGAGATGGACGGCGAGCGCCGCGCCCTGATCGCCGAGGGCGACGAGCTGAAGGGCCGCCGCAACGCAGCGTCGCAGGCGGTGGCCGAGCGCAAGCGCGCGAAGGAGAGCGCCGACGACCTGATCGCCGAGGTGCGCGGCATCGGCGACCGCATCCGCGAGATCGACGCCCGCCTCCGCGAGGTGGAGGGCGAGATCGACCACGTGATGCTGCGCCTTCCCAACCCGGTGCACTCTTCCGTCCCCGAGGGCGGCGAGGCGGCCAACACGGTCGTCCGCAGCTGGGGCGAGGTGCGCGCCCCCGCCTTCCCGCCCAAGCCGCACTGGGAGATCGCGTCGGCGCTGGGGATCCTGGACCTGGCGGGCGGGGCGAAGGTGGCCGGGAGCGGCTTCCCGGCGTACCGCGGGACCGGCGCGCGGCTGCAGCGCGCGCTGGTCGGCTTCTTCCTCGACCTGCACACCCGGGAGCACGGCTACACCGAGGTGGAGCCGCCCTTCCTGGTCACCCGCGAGTCGATGCAGGGGACCGGGCAGTACCCCAGGTTCGTGGAGGACGGCGACGCCTACGAGCTGCCGGAGGACGGGCTCTACCTGATCCCCACCTCCGAGGTGCCGCTGGTGAACCTGCACCGCGACGAGCTCTTCGAGGCCGATCGGCTCCCCATCGCCCTCACCGCGTACTCGCCCTGCTTCCGCCGCGAGGCGGGCTCGGCGGGGAAGGACACGCGCGGGCTGCTGCGGCTGCACCAGTTCGGCAAGGTGGAGATGGTCCGCTTCGAGCGCCCCGAGGCGAGCTGGGACGCGCTGGAGCGGATGACCGGGCACGCCGAGAAGGCGCTGCAGCTGCTGGGGCTCCCCTACCGCGTGCTCCTGCTGGCCGCCGGCGACACCGGCTTCGGGTCGATGAAGACGTACGACCTGGAGGTGTGGGCGCCCGGGGTCGGGAAGTGGCTGGAGGTGTCCAGCGCCAGCAACATGGGCGACTTCCAGGCCCGCCGCGCCTCGATCCGCTACCGGCCCGAGCCGGGCGCGAAGCCCGAGTTCGTGCACACGCTGAACGCCAGCGGGCTGGCGCTGCCGCGCACGGTGGTGGCGCTGCTGGAGACGTACCAGCAGGAGGACGGGTCGGTGGCGGTGCCCGAGGCGCTGCGGCCGTACCTGGGCGCCGACCGCATCACCGCCGCGTGACGGCCCGCGCCCGCGCTTCCGCGGCGGGCGCGGCCGTGCATCCACCCGACGGACCGGGAACCCCCAGCCCGCGCGAGCGCCTGTGCCGGCCTTCCGCCTGAACCGTCGCCACCTTCCCACCGCGCTGGGCCTGCTCGCCGCCGCGATCCTGGCGAGCTACCTCCTGTACAGCCAGTTCCTGGTGCGCGAGATGCGCCGCGAGACCGCGGTGCACTCGCGCATCGTGTTCAAGGTGCTCTCGGGCCTCAACGACCCCCGCCCCGAGGCGCCCACGCGCACCCTGCTCGACCTGTCGAGCGAGGTGCAGAAGCTCGACTTCCCCATCATCTACTTCGACGCCGAGGGGGTGCCGGCCTACGCCACCAACCTCCCCTTCGAGCCCGTGCTCGAGGACAGCGCCGACGTGGTGGAGGTGGTGCGCTACGCCGAGGAGCTGGCGCGGCACAACGAGCCGATCGTGGAGCCGGGGCTGGGCACCATCTACTACGGCGACAGCCCCGCCATCCGCCGCCTGCGGCTGATCCCCGCGCTGCAGGTGTCGGCGATGATCGGGCTGCTGGTGGCCGCCGCGATGATGGTGCGCCACAACGCCCGCACCGAGCGCGAGCGCATCTGGGCGGCGATGGCGCGCGAGAGCGCCCACCAGATGGCCACGCCGCTCTCCTCCCTCGCCGGCTGGGTCGAGATCCTGCGCCTCCCCGAGGAGGAGCGCGAGGACATGGCGTCGCTCCCCGCCGTGGCGGCCGAGATGGAGGCCGACCTGGACCGGCTGGAGAAGGTGGCGCGCCGCTTCGAGTGGATCGGCCGGCCGGTGCAGAAGGAGCCGGTGGAGGTGCGCCCGCTCCTGCGCGTGCTGCAGCGCTACGTGCGCGTGCGCCTGCCGCAGCTGCGCCGCAGCGTGGAGATCGTGGTGGACGTGCCCGAGGGAGTGCCGCCGGTGGACGGCAACGCCATCCTGCTGGAGTGGGCGCTGGAGAACCTGATCAAGAACGCGCTCGACGCGCTGGCCGGCGCGGGCGGCAGGATCGTGATCGAGGCGCAGTCGCCCAGCGACAGCACGGTGGAGATCCGCGTCTCCGACAACGGCCCCGGCGTGTCGGCGGCGGTGCGCAACACCATCTTCGAGCCCGGGGTGAGCACCAAGAAGGGCGGCTGGGGCGTGGGGCTCTCCCTCGCCCGCCGCATCGTGGAGGACGTGCACGGCGGCCGCCTCTACCTGGCGCCCGTGGAGAAGGGCGCCACCTTCGTGATGGTGCTTCCCGCCGGCGAGCGCCTGGTGTCCCCCGACGCCGACAAGGGTCCCGGGCTGGGGCTCGCCGCGC
>DASQLJ010000331.1:0-2072 GCA_035630095.1 Longimicrobium sp. | reverse complement strand
GCCTGGAGATCGTGCACGTGTACTCGAAGGGCGTCGCAATGGTGCGCGACGGCAGCGTGGTGAAGGAGGAGAGCTTCCTGGAGAAGAGCGACCGCCAGATCCACCTGGAGGGCCGCAGGGATGAGCAGGAGCCGGAGGAGGACGATGGGGAGGACGGGAAAGGCGGGGAGGACGGAGAGGCGTGATACGGATCCCGCGAGCTTCGTTCGGTGAGTGGCCGGTTTGCGTGAGGGATTCGCGCCCGGAGGGCCGAGACGTCGGCGCGCCCGCATCGGCGTCCCGGGAACGCGAGCGGCCATGGCGCGCCGGCGGCTCGGCGCCGTTGGCAACGGCGGTATCGTTGCCTACGGCGCGCGAAGCCCGGCCCGGAGCGCAGCGGAGGGACACGCCCGCATCCCGCTCTTCCGTCTCGCGCCCCGGCACCGGCTTTTCGGACTCCGCATGAGGGCGCACACTGTAACCGGGAGACGCAGATGACCGACGCGACCGTGCCGGAGGGCCCCGCCCTGCTGGCGCTGCTCAACGACCTGCTGGCGCTGGACCACGACGCGATCCAGGCGTACTCCATCGCCATCGGCCGCATCAGCCGGGCCGAGTACCGCGAGGCGCTGGCCGGCTTCCGCGGCGACCACCAGCGCCACGTGGACCAGCTCACGCAGATCGTCCAGGACCGCGGCGGCGTGCCGGTGCAGATGCCGCACCTCCCCACCGGCGCCTTCAAGGCCGCGATGCAGGCGCTCTCCACGCTGGGCGACGACCGCGCGGTGCTGCTGGCCTTCAAGACCAACGAGGGCCAGGTGCGCGACCGCTACCGCCGCGCCGCCGACCAGCCCTTCGACCCCGCCGTGGGCGCCGTGATCTCCACCGCCGCGCGGGACGAGGAGCAGCACTACGCCTGGGTCGAGCAGGTGCTGGCGCAGATGGGGGTGCACGAGGGCACGCTCCTGCACACCGCGCAGAACGCCGCCGAGAAGGTGCAGGGCCGCGTGATCGACGCCGTGGAGAACGCCGGCCGCACCGCCGCCGAGGCCGCGGAGCGCATGCGCCCCGGGGGCGCGTCGTAGCCGCGCGAATCGATGCGCGCCGATGCACTCTGTCGGCGGACACTCGTCAGGAAAAACACGGCGGCCCCGGAGGACGATTCCTCCGGGGGCCGCAGTGCCGGGAGCGGGACTCGAACCCGCATGGGCTTTCGCCCGAGAGATTTTAAGTCTCTTGTGTCTGACCAGTTTCACCATCCCGGCGGCGCAGCAAAGATAATCGGCCCCGCGGGAGCGGTCCACGCCCGCGAGCGTGTCCGCCGAATCGTCCGGCCCGACCGGTCAGCCCGCCAGCCCCGCTTCCGCCGCCTCGCGCAGGCGCCGCAGGTTCTCGGCGACGGAGGCCTTCGCGTTGTACACCGCCGAGCCGGCCACGAGCGCGGTGGCGCCCGCGCGCACGAGCGAGCCGGCGTTCTCGGGCACCACGCCGCCGTCCACCTGCAGCTCCACGTGGGTGAGCCCGCCCTCGTCCAGCATCCGACGGATCGCCGCGATCTTGGCGGTGCTGGTGGGGATGTAGCCCTGCCCCCCGAAGCCCGGGTTCACCGACATCACCAGCACCAGGTCCACGTACGGCAGGATCTCGCGCAGGCTCTCGGCAGGCGTGGCGGGGTTCAGCGTCACCCCCGCCTTCACCCCCAGCTCGCGGATCTGCTGCACGGTGCGGTGCAGGTGCACGCACGCCTCCACGTGCACGGTCAGGTGGTCGGCGCCGGCGTGCGCGAACGCCTCCAGGTAGCGCTCGGGGTGCTCGATCATCAGGTGCACGTCGATCACCCGGTCGGTCGCGCGCTTCGCCGCGGCCGCCACCAGCGGGCCGATGGTGATGTTGGGGACGAAGTGCCCATCCATCACGTCCACGTGGATCCAGTCCGCGCCGCCCTCGTCGGCCTCGCGGATCTGCTCGCCCAGCCGCGTGAAGTCGGCCGAGAGGATCGACGGGGCCAGCTTCACCGTTCTCATCGCCCGCCCTCCCCGCGCCGCATCACGCGCACCCCGCCGCTCCCGGCGATCACCGCGGCTGTCGCCATC
>DASQLJ010000330.1:0-2449 GCA_035630095.1 Longimicrobium sp. | reverse complement strand
TCGGCGGAGGGATGGGGCGCTACGGCGACGACGTCCTGGCCCGGCATCCCGGCCCGTCGCCCGCCCTCGACCGGCCGGTCTACCGCTCCGCCGGCCCGGTGCTGCGGGGGGTGAAGCAGTTCGCGCAGCCCGCGTCGTCGTGCATCTCGCGCGTGCCGTCACACGACGACGGCATCCGGGCCAGCGTGCTCATGATGGCGGGCGCGGCCGAAGGGCAGAAGGCGCGGGAGGGGCTTTACCTCCGCCACCTGCTGGAGCTCTGGAAGGGCGGAGCGTTCCGGGACAGCTTCTGCGCGCTGCACTGGCGTCTGTGCGAACTCGTGCGGCACGACAACCCGGGGCAGGAGCCGCAGATCGAGATGCTGGGAACGCCCGACCCCCACTTCCCGCTGGAGATGGCGTTCCACCTGGACCGACCGATAATGCGTGGGGGAACGCGGGGCTGACGAAGGCGCGTGCTCCGACACGGGACGGACGACCATTCCATCCGAAGCGTCTTAGGAAACATTCCTTACGGAAGACACAAATGAGAGACACGATCAAGGTGCTGTTCCTGGCGTCCGACCCGTTCCGTGACCGGGCGCCGCTGCGGCTGGACGAGGAGGTGCGCGCCATCGAGCACGCGCTCCGGAAGGCGCGCGCGCACGCGGGGGTGGAGCTGGTCTCCCACTTTGCCACGCGCACGCGCGACCTGCAGGACGCGCTGATGCGTCACGACCCACAGATCGTGCACTTCGCCGGTCATGGCGACGGCACGGGCGTCCTCTACCTGGGCGACGAGCACGGCCGGCCGCGCCCGGTGGGGAAGGAAGCGCTTGCGAAGCTGTTCGGCCTTCTCCGCGAGTGGATCCGCGTGGTGGTCCTGAACGGGTGCGAAACGCTTTCCACCGTGGAGGCGCTGGGCGAGGTGGTGGACTACGCCATCGGGATGAACCGCCCCCTCACCGATCCATCGGCGATCGTCTTCGCCCAGGCCTTCTACGGCGCGCTGGGGATGGGGAAGACGGTGCAGGCGTCGTTCGACCTCGCCGTGAACCAGCTCGAGCTCGAGGGGAACCCGGAGGCCACCACGCCCGTGCTGCGCATCCGCCCCGGCGTGGACCCGGCCGTGCCGCTCGTCGCGAAGCCTGCCGACGCCTCCTCTCCCGCCGAAGACGGCGGAGCGGGCGCGCAGCCGGCGCACCGCCCCGGCGACCAGGTGATCAGCATGGGAAAGTTCCACGGCGAAGACGTGCTGTTCGAAAACCGTCCCGGGTCCGAGAAGAAGGACTCGCAGCGAACCCACATCGACGAGGCGTCCGGCCGGGGCTTCGTCTTCCGGAACGGCTGACCGCCGCCCCGCGCCGACCGCACCCAACCTCCGTCCCCAGCCATGACCGACCACGGCATCCTCGGCCTGCTCTGGCAGCAGAACACCGGCATCGGCCGGCTGATCCTGCTGCTGCTGTTCGCCCTCGGCATCGCGGCGGTCGCCGCGGCGATCCACCACCTGCACCGCTACCGCAGCGTCGAGCGGCGCGCGCTGGACGATGTGCGCGCGAAGCTGCGGGGGATCCGCGCCCGCGAGGAGGCCGAGCAGCCGGAGGGCGGCCGCCCCGCCGTGCCGCCGCCGGTGGAGCTCGCCGAGCTGCGCGAGAACGTGCCTCCCGGCACCCTGATCGGCGACCGCCTCGCCGCCCTCGCGCGGATGAAGCAAGCGCGGGTGAAGGTGAACGTGGAGGCGCTGCAGCAGATCACCCTGCTGCGCGAGAACGCCAGCCCGGGACTGGCGTTCCCCGGCTACGCGGTGGACTTGGCGATGATGCTGGGGATGCTGGGCACCTTCGTGGGACTGTGCCTGATGCTGCTGCAGATGCAGGGCGTGCTCCCCAGCGCCTCCGGCGTGCCGGCGGCAGGCGGGTTCGCCGAGGCGGCGCAGAGCCTGGGCGACATCATCGCCAGCAAGAAGACGGCGTTCGTCACCACGCTGGTGGGGCTCTCGTGCGCCATCGCCGTCTCGTTCCTGAACTTCCTCCTCGCCCGCGCGCAGTCGGCATGCTACGACGCGCTGGAGCGGTTCACCACGGAGGAGTTGCTCCCCGCCACCGTGGGCGCGGTGGAGGACGAGACGGCGATGGAGAAGCTGTCGCTGCAGCTCAGCGACACCTTCGCCAGCCTGGGCAGCCTGTCGGAGCACCAGGCCGGCAACCTGGAGCGGCTGCAGGAGATGCAGGACGCGTTCGGCGCCATCGTCGGCAGCATTCGCGCGATCACGCAGCAATCCGCGCGCGGACCCGCGGAGGAGGCGGCGGGCGCGCTCACCGGCCTGGTGAAGCAGCTGGCGGACGCAAACGACGCGCTGGTGAAGGTGGCGGAGTCGGCGGCCATGCGCGCGGTGCAGCAGCGCCACGAGGCGGTGCCGGCGCGGGGCGCGAGCCTGGGCGCGTGGGTGGACGACGGCCTCACTCTG
>DASQLJ010000329.1:0-2428 GCA_035630095.1 Longimicrobium sp. | reverse complement strand
GTGCGTGAGCGAGCGGCTCACGCCTTCGAAGAGCAGTGTCCACACGGCGTGCTCTAGAACCGAGCCGTGCTTCACGTCGAGGATGTTGGCCAGGTAGGCCTCGTTCGTGGTCCGCCCGGGGATCGTCTTGTGCCCACCCTCGAGGCCCGCGTCTTCCCCGAAGCTGAGGTAGCAGAGCCGGCCGGCGAACTCGGCCAGCGCCTCGCCGGCCACCTCGCTGTCGCTTTTCCAGTTGATGTGCGCGGGGACCACGAACTGCTGCCGGGCGACGAGCGAAACGCGCGGCTCACGGAAGATGTACATGCGGCGGCTCCGGAGGGTGGGTTGGCCTGAGGCGCGAAACGTAGACGGCGGCCATGGCTCCGGCAACCGCCGTCACGCGCCCGGTCCCGCATGCCGCCGTTGCGCGCGCCCCACGCGCGGGCGCATCTTGGCGCGGCCAACGACGTTCAACCGGGAGGCGGGGATTTGCGCATCGCGTCGCTGCTGTCGAGCGCCACGGAGATCGTGTACGAGCTGGGGCTGCAGGACCGGCTGGTGGCTATCTCGCACGAGTGCGACTGGCCGCCCGAGGCGCTGAGCCTCCCCCGGCTGAGCCGCGTCCGCTTCGACCCCGCCGGCCTCACCAGCGGCGAGATCGACGCCGAGGTGCGCCGCTGCATGCTCGAGTACGGCAGCGTCTACGAGATCGACCCGCGCGCCCTGGCCGACGCGCGCCCCGACCTGGTCCTCACCCAGGCCGTGTGCGAGGTCTGCGCGGTGCCCACGGCCTCCGTGCACGACGCCGTGCGCGCGCTGCCGGCCGCCCCGCACGTGCTGTCGCTGGACGCGCACACGCTGGACGAGATCATCGGCTCGGTGGCGGACGTCGCGACCGCGGCGGGGGAGCCCGCGCGGGGCGGCGAGACCGCGGCGGCGCTGCGTGCCCGCGTCGGCCGCGTGCGCGAAGCCGTCGCGGGGCGGCCACGGCCGCGCGTGCTGGCGCTGGAGTGGCTGGACCCGCCCTTTGCGCCCGGGCACTGGGTCCCCGAGATGATCGACGCCGCCGGCGGCGAAAACCTGGTGGGCACCTCCGGCGGCCGCTCGGTGGAGATCCCCTGGTCCGCGGTGGAGTCGCTGGATCCCGACCGCCTCCTCCTCGTCCCCTGCGGCTACGGGCTCGACCAGGCGCGCGACGACGCCGCCCGCGCACGTGAGCGCCTGCACGCCATCGCTCCGCGCGCGATCGTGGCAGGGGGCGCGGCAATCGGCCACAGCGCGTGGTTCAGCCGCTCGGGGCCGCGGGTGGTGGCGGGGATCGAGTCGCTGGCCGCCTGGCTGCACCCCGACGCGTTCCCAGCCGGCGCGACGGCGGGTGTGATGGAGACGTGGCGGTAGGGCGTTGATCGGGGATTGGGAGAGCAGACGGGCGGTAGTGCATGCGGAGGCGGCCCCCTCCCCCGGCCCCTCCCCGCGCTCCGCGGGGGAGGGGAGAACTGCAACTGCAACTGCAACAGCGGCGGCGCGGCGCGCGATCGTAGTTCAACCCTCCCCCGCGGAGCGCGGGGAGGGTACGCGCCCTCAGGCGCGGGGAGGGGGCCCGCGGGGCCAGAGAACCGCCGAGGTGTCTGTCCAGCGCAGGAACCTCCGTCCCCCGACATACGCAGGTGCCGGACCAGCCCTTGCAAGCCGCGCGGGCAGCCCGAACCACCTTCGACCGCACCAAGAGGAGCGAAACGACATGCGACTTCCCACCCGCACCCACGGCGTGCTGGACTACGTGGTGGGCGCGCTGCTGATCGCGCTGCCCTTCCTGCTGCGCCTGGGCGGGGGCGCGCAGACCTGGGTGTTCGTGGGCGCCGGCGTGGCCGCGCTCGTCTACAGCGCCTTCACCGACTACGAGCTGGGGCTGGTCAAGCGCCTGCAGATGCCGGTGCACCTCTGGCTCGACGCCATCTCCGGCGTGTTCCTGGCCGTGTCGCCCTGGCTCTTCGGGTTCGACAACGAGGTGTGGATCCCCCACGTGGCGCTCGGCGCGTTCGAGATCGTCGCCGCCGTGATCACCGAGACCGTTCCCGGCTATGAGCGCCGCCGCGCGCGGTAGGGCCGCGGCACGCCGCCGCGAAGTCTTCCCCGCCGCCGAGCTGACCGACGCGGAGGCCACCGAGGCCGCGCGCACCGTCTGCTACGCCGAGACCGCCACCGGCATCCACGCCATCTCCCTGGACGAGGGGCTGGCGCTGTTCGACCGCTGCCAGGAGGCGGAGAGCGCCGACGACCCCAGCGCGCCGCTGGTGTGGATCGACGTGTCGTGCCCCGGCCCGGCCGAGGAGGACTTCCTGCGCGACCGGCTGCGCTTCCACCCGCTGGCGGTGGAAGACTGCGTGCGCGGACGGCAGCGCCCCAAGCTCGACCGCTACCCGGGGTACTTCTTCCTGGTGATGTATGC
>DASQLJ010000328.1:0-2453 GCA_035630095.1 Longimicrobium sp. | reverse complement strand
CGTGCTGAAGATCGTCCCGTCCCACCTCGCCGCGCTGCTTTCCGGCACGTCGGGGATGGAGGGACTTCCGCGGCGCCGGCTGGTGCTGGGCGGCGAGGCCTCGCCGAGGGCGTGGGTGGGCGAGCTGCGGCGGCGCGCGCCGGAGATGGCCGTCATCAACCACTACGGCCCCACCGAGACCACCGTCGGCGTGCTGACGCACCGGGTGGAGGAGGACGGGTCCGCGGGCGGGACGGTGCCGCTCGGGCGGCCGCTGGCGGGGACGCGCGTGTACGTGCTGGACGCGCTGGGCGAGCCGGTGCCCGTGGGGGTCGCGGGCGAGCTGCACGTCGGCGGGGCGCAGGTGGCGCGCGGGTATTTGGACCGGCCGGGGATGACGGCGGAGCGCTTCGTCCCCGACCCGTTCTCCGCGGATCCGGGCGCGCGGCTGTACCGCACGGGCGACCGCGCGCGCTGGCTGGGGGACGGGACGATCGAGTTCCTGGGCCGTATCGACGAGCAGGTGAAGATCCGCGGCTTTCGCGTGGAGCTGGGGGAGATCGAGGCGCGGCTGGCGGCGCACCCCGCCGTGCGCGAGGCGGTGGTGGCCGCGCGCGAGGACGTTCCCGGCGAGATCCGTCTCGTGGCCTACGTCGTGGGCGGCGAGGTGGAGGCGGAGGCGCTGCGCGCGTACCTCGGCGAGCAGCTGCCGGAGCACATGATCCCCGCCGCGTTCGTGCGGCTCGACGCCCTCCCGCTCACCCCCAACGGCAAGGTGGACCGCCGCGCGCTCCCCGCGCCCGACGCATCCGCTTACGCCACGCGCGGCTACGAGGCCCCCGCGACCGAGACCGAGACGGCGCTGGCGGAAATCTGGGCCGAGGTGCTGGGGGTGGAGCGGGTGGGCCGCCACGACGACTTCTTCGACCTGGGCGGGCACTCGCTCCTCGCGGTGCGGCTGATCTCCCGCGTCCGCCGGGTGCTCGGGGTGGAGGTGCCGCTCGGCGACCTCTTCGCCCGCCCCGTGCTGGCCGACCTGGCGCGCGGGGTGGAGCAGATGGCGCGCGCGGAGCTGCCGCCGATCGGCCGGGCGGACCGCGACGGGCGGCTGGCGCTTTCCTTCGCCCAGCAGCGGCTCTGGTTCCTGGAGCGGATGGGCGGGATGGGCAGCACCTACCACGTCCCCAACCGCCTGCGCCTGCACGGCGAGCTCGACCGCGACGCGCTGGCTTGCGCGCTGGACCGCATCGTCGCGCGGCACGAGGCGCTGCGCACGGTGTTCGCGGTGGACGAGGGCGAGCCGGAGCAGCGCATCACGCCGGCCGATGAGAGCGGCTTCCTCCTCGTGCACCACGACCTGGAGGGCCACGAGGATGCCATGGCCGAGCTGCGCAGGCTCGTGGCCGAGGAGGCCGGCGCGCCCTTCGACCTGGCGCGGGGGCCGCTCGTCCGCGGGCGCCTGATCCGCCTCGCCGCCGACGACCACGTGCTGCTCACGACGATGCACCACGTCGTCTCGGACGGGTGGTCGAGCGGCGTGTTCGTGCGGGAGCTGGGCGCGCTCTACGGCGCCTTCCGCCGCGGCGAGGCCGATCCGCTTCCGCCTCTCCCCGTGCAGTACGCCGACTACGCGGCCTGGCAGCGGCGCTGGGTGACCGGCGAGGTGCTGGCGCAGCAGGCGGAGTACTGGGACGCGACGCTGGCCGGCGCCCCCGAGCTGCTGGATCTGCCGCTCGACCGCCCGCGGCCGGCGCAGCAGGACTACGCCGGCGCCGCCGCGCCCGTCGCCTTCGACGAGGAATTGACGGCGGGGCTGAAGGCGCTCGGCCGGCGCCACGGGACCACGCTGTTCATGACGCTGCTGGCTGGGTGGGCCGCCGTCCTCAGCCGCCTCTCCGGGCAGGACGACGTGGTGATCGGCACGCCCACGGCCAACCGCGGGCGGACCGAGATCGAGGGGCTGATCGGCTTCTTCGTCAACACCCTGGCGGTGCGGATCGACCTGGGCGGCGCGCCCACCGTGGCCGGGCTGCTGGCGCTGGCGAAGGCGCGCGCCCTGGGCGCGCAGCAGAACCAGGACATCCCCTTCGAGCAGATCGTGGAGCGGGTGCGGCCCGCGCGGAGCCGCGCCCACAGCCCGCTCTTCCAGGTGCTCTTCGCGTGGCAGAACACCACGCGCGGCGCGCTGGAGCTGCCGGGGCTCACCCTGGGCGCCGCGGGCACCGCCGCGACCACCACGGCCAAGTTCGACCTGTCGCTGGGGTTGAGCGAGGTGGACGGGCGGATCGTGGGCAGCGTGGCGTACGCGACGGCGCTGTTCGGCGCGGAGACGGTGGCGCGCCACCTGGGCTACCTGCGCCGCGCGCTGGAGGGGATGGCGGCGGACGAGGACCAGCCGATCCATCGCCTCGCCCTGATCTCCGGCGACGAACGCCGGCAGGTGCTCGAGGCGTGGAATCGTACGGACGTCGAGC
>DASQLJ010000327.1:0-3043 GCA_035630095.1 Longimicrobium sp. | reverse complement strand
CGGCCGTGGGCTCCATCGCCAGCTCCAGCACGGTGTCGCGCGGGATCCAGCGGCCGTCGCTGAGCGCCAGCGCGATCCCGTGGTCGCGCAGCAGCCCCAGCAGGTCGGGGAGCACGTCGCGCCGTATCCATTCCTGCCGGCGAAGCTCCACGGCGAAGCGCAGGTCGGCCGGGAGAGTGGGGACGAACGCCTCCAGCGCGTCGAAGTCCGACGGCGTGAACTCGGGGCCCATCTGCACCAGGATCGGCCCCAGCTTGGGCCCCAGCAGGCGCGCGCGGCTGATGAACAGCTCGGTCTCCGCGGCCGAGCGGCGCAGGTGGCGGTCGTGCGTGATCTCCTGCGGCAGCTTCAGCGAGAAGATGAAGCCCTCCGGCGTCCGCGCCGCCCAGCCGCGCACGGTGCTGGCCGGCGGGATCGCGTAGAAGGTGGAATCGACCTCCACCGTGTCGAACGCCTGCGCGTAGAGCGACAGCATCCCCGCCGAGCGCGTGCCGTCGGGATAGAACGGCCCCACCCACCCCGCGTAGTTCCACCCCTGCGTCCCGATCAGCACCCGTCCGGCCACGGCGTCCCTCCTGGAGGTGATGGATGGAGGTAGACGATGTGAACAGCGCGTTCGATGCGCAACTGCCGAGCCGGGGCGGGCGAAGGTGCGGGCGCGGTCGCGGCGCAAAACGGTGAGGTGGAAGGCCGCGCGAAACCGCAGCCATTCGTGAAAGGCGGCTGAAGCCGCAGGCTAGAACAATGGGAAGCCTCGCAAACTTCGCGAGGCTGTGTGGGATGGTTCGGCGCGCCGATCGATCGTCAGCGCGGGAGGCGGACCTTTACGACGACCTTCTTCACGGCGTCGCGACCGCCGGCCATGCAGCCGGGCTTGTGCGCGTCGCCGGGGTGAAAGAACGCGAGGTCGCCCGCGCGCATCAGCAGCGAGCTGGAGATCTTCGGCTCGGCGTAGAAGACGATGTCGCGCACCTCGTCGTACGGCGTTTCCACCGTCAGCCCGGCGGTGGGCGTGTGCAGGATGCGCTCGGCGCCGCCCGCGACGTACTGCAGGTCGAGGTAGACGCGGTGCGATTCGAAGCGCTTCTCGGTGGCCGGCCCGGTGTCGTAGGTCGACACCAGCGCGAACACGTCGTCGCCGTCGATGTCATGGCGCCCGTCCGGCATCGCGGCGTCGAAGGCGCGCAGCCACGCCACCCCCGCCGCGATCCCGGCGCCGAGCGAGGCGTACGTTTCGGCTTCCGCCAGCGTGGTGAGGATCATTCGACGCTCGCCTCCACGTGGTCGATCCCCTGCGCGGTGATGCGCACGGTCAGGCCGTGGCTGCCGGACTTGCGCACGTAGCCGTGGTCTTCGTGGTAGCGCACGATGCGCTCGGCGTCGTGCCGCGACACGCCCAGGCCGGCGGCGATCTCGTAGCCGTCCTGGTACTCGCTCTCGCCGCGCTCGCTGGTGTCGTAGAGCGCCTCCAGGAAGCGCCGCCGCGCCTCGCGCCGGCGGCGCACCTCGTCGTCGGTCATCGCAGCGGGGTGTAGAAGACGTGCGTCCAGCGGCCGGCGCTCAGCCCCACGCCGTGCCGCGCGTAGCCGCAGTTCTCGATGTTCTGGCGGTGCCCGGCGCTGCGCAGCCAGCCCTGCACCACCATCTGCGCGGTGGGCTGCCCCGCCGCGATGTTTTCGGCCGCCATGCGGTAGCTGGCCCCCTGCGCCCGCAGCCGCGAGCCCAGGCCGCCGCCCTCGGGCGAGGTGTGCGAGAAGTAGTCGCGCCGCGCCATGTCGTCGCTGTGCGCCTGCGCGGCGCGGGCGGCCGCTTCGTCCCACGCCAGCGCGCGGCAGCCGATGCGCTCGCGGTGCGCGTTCACCAGCCGCGCCACCTCCGCGACCTGCTGGCTCATGGTGATCCCTCCTCCCGGTGCGCCGCCCCCGCCCGCCGGCCGCTGCGCCACGGGCGCCGGCACCACGGCCACGCACCCGCACAGCAGCGCCAGCGCCGCCGCGGCCCCGGCGAGCGAGCGGGCGTTCATGCGTCCAGCTCCTTCAGCAGCGCCGCCATGCGCACGTCGTACGGGTCGGCGGTGGCGTCGTCGTCATCGGGCTCGTAGTTCTCCTGCGGCGTCTCCAGGATCAGGGGGATGCCGCGCGAGCGCGGGTCCTTCAGCAGCCAGCCGAACGGCTCGCGCCCGATCTCCCCCTCGCCCAGCAGCTTGTGGCGGTCGCGGTTGGTGCCCAGGCCGCCCTCGCTGTCGTTCAGGTGGAAGAACCCCGGGCGCTCGCCGGCGGCCTCCTCGAACTCGTCCAGGATCTCCTCCAGCCGCGCCGGCGAGGCGTGGATGTCGTAGCCGGAGGCGAAGAGGTGGCAGGTGTCCAGCCCGTACCCGGTGCGCTCGCGCAGCGCGTCGGGGATGTGGCGCAGGATGTCGCCCACCTCCGCGGCGGTGCGGCCGAGGGTCTTCCCCGCGCCGGCGGTGTTTTCGACGAGGAGCCGCGTCTTCCCGCTCACGCCCTTCACCGCGCCGGTGATCGCCTTCGCCACGCGCTCGGCGGCCGCCGCGGTGTCGCCGTCGCTGGCGGAGCCGGGGTGGAAGCACACCGCGCCGACGCCGAGCGTGGTGGAGCGCTCCATCTCCTTCGCCAGCCCGGCGGCGGCGCGCTCCCACTTGGCGGGATCGGCCGTGGCCACGCTCAGCACGTACGCCGCGTGGACGACCACGTGCTCGGGCTTGATCCCCGTCTCCTTCAGCGCCTGCTGGAAGCGCTCCACCCGCGCCGGGCTGATCCCCGACTTGTCGCCGTAGAAGGTGGGCTTGGCGGTGAAGATCTGCACGCCGCGGAGCCCCGCGCTCGCCGCCCGCCGCACGGCCATGTCGATCCCGCCCTTGTCCACCGCGTGCGTGCCGAAGATGTGTGGCATTGGTCCGATGTCTCTTCGTCCCTTCGGAATCGAGAACCCAGACGCGGCATCCGTGCGCTGAGACTGGGTCCTTCGCGGCCGCGGCTGGCCCCCTCCCCCCGGCCCCCTCCCCCGCTTCGCGGGAGAGGGGGGG
>DASQLJ010000326.1:0-5481 GCA_035630095.1 Longimicrobium sp. | reverse complement strand
GGGCGTGAGGCGGGCGGTGGCGGGCGGTGGCGGGCGGTGGCGGGCGGGGGCGGGCGGGGGCGGGCGGGGGGTGGCGCGAGGAATATGCGAGTAAACTCGCCGCTACAACGGCACGCAGTCCGCCTTCGCGGACTTCAACTGCAAGCCTTGATTCGAACGTTCGCGCAAGGCTCCGAGCCGGTGGAGCCTCGCGCAGTTTGCGAGGCTTTTCGTAGTTGTTGCTGCGGCTTCAGCCGCCGGTGAGCGGCCCATGCGCCCGCACCGGACCCCCTTCATTCCTTACTGGGGTCGTGCCCCGACGGGAGACGCTCAGGGTGTTCCCCGGCGCGCCAGGTGGGCGGAGAGGGCGGTGTAGAAGACGGGGTAGACGAGGGAGAGGAGCAGCAGCCACACCGGCACGCGCGGGTAGTCGAGCAGCACCATCGCGACGATCATCACCAGCCACAGGAGCGCGCCGGCCAGCAGCGGCATCTTCCACGGGCGCGGGGCCAGGTTGGGGTAGAGGAACTTCACCGGCATCACGGTGAGCGCCGCCAGCGCCAGCAGGAGCACCGCGTTGGGCCACGGCCCGAAGAAGTGGTGGATGATGCCGACGTAGAACGCCACCACGTTCCAGTACGACGGAAATCCCAGGAAGAATCCGCCCGCCTCGTCCTTGGCCCCCGCGTTGGCGAAGCCGAAGAGCGAGGCGATCAGCGCGGGGATCACCCACGCGGGCGCCGGGTCCGGGAGCCACCCCATCCGCCACACCAGCAGCAGCGGGAGGAAGGTGTAGGTGATGTAGTCGACGATGTCGTCGATGGTGCGGCCGTCGATGGCGGCGGCCCAGCGCTTCACCTCCCACGCGCGCGCCAGCGGCCCGTCGGTCGCGTCGATCGCCGCCGTGCCGGCGAAGAGCGCGAAGACGAGGCGCGCGTCCGGCCGGGCGCCGCATAGCTCCATCGCCGCCCAGAAGGCGAGCGCGATCCCCGAGGCGGTGTAGACGTGGACGGCGTACGCGCGCGCCCGCTGGCCCGGCGTGCCGCAGTCGGCGGGCGCCGTCATTCGCGCCCCGGGCGGTCGTCGCCGGTGGCGGCGGCCTCGGCCTGCTCCTCCAGCTTCTCCTCGACCTCCTCGAAGTCTTCGCCGTCCGGAGTCGGCGTGGGCTGCCCGGCCTGCGCGTCGGGCTCGTAGCTCAGCTCGATCAGCATGGGAAAGTGGTCCGATCCCACGCTTTCGAGCCGCCGGAGCTCCACCAGCCGGAAGTGGCTGGAGTGGAAGACGTGGTCCAGCGGGTAGCGGAAGATCGGGTTCTTCGCGTTGTAGCTGTTGTAGAACCCGCGCCCGCAGCGTGGGTCCAGCACCCGTGACAGGCGCATGAAGTGCTCGCTGGTGGGCGACCACGCCACGTCGTTCAGGTCGCCCGCCACCACCGTGGGCCGCCCCGTCTCCTCCCCCACTGCGCGGCCCACGATCACCAGCTCGGCGTCGCGGGGGGTGGAATCCTGGTCGCGCAGCGGCTCCGGCGGGCGCGGGTGGAGGCCGTGCAGCTGGATCACCTCGCCGTTGCCCAGGCGCACGCCGGTGTGCACGCTGGGGATGTCGTCCTGCACCAGGAACTCCACCCGCGGGTCCACCAGCTCCAGGCGCGAGAACAGCATCAGCCCGTACCAGTTGTCGCGCGGATGGCGAACCACGTGCGGGTAGTCCTTCGCCAGCGGCTCCAGCCCCCGCGCCCACGCCTCGTCCGTCTCCACCGCCAGCACCACGTCGGGGTCGGCCTCGCGCACCCGCTCCAGCAGCAGCGCGTGGCGGGTGTTCTCCATCTGCACGTTGGAGATCAGCAGGCGGAACGTCGAGTCGCGCGCGCCCTTCTGGCGCGGCCGCGCCGTCGTGCTGCGCTCCACCTGCGTCCGCGCGATCGGCGTGTACGGGAAGATCTTGCGGAGCTGCCAGAGCACGCACCCGGCCGTGGCGGCCATCAGCCCCCATTCCGCCACCCCGCCGTCGAAGAAGACGATGGCGTAAAGCGCGCCGGCCGCGGCGGCGATGATCGCGATCTGCAGGCGGGGAAAGTCCCACACGCGCACCCACCAGCGGGCGCTGCGGCTCAGGCTGAGCAGCGTCCCCGCGACGGCGAGGGCGCAGACCGCGATGGTGACCCACTGGAGCACCTTCAGCATGCGGCCGATCGGGGCGAAGGTTCGCGGCTGGGCGCCGCGCTGTGCTGCTGCGGAGGCCGTCCACGAGTCGATCGTGAGACGCCTCGGTGGCACGGTTTGTCGCCCACGAAAGCAAGAGGTGCGCCGCATCGGCGTCCGTCCCGGCTTCGATCATCGGTCGTACCTGCAACCAACCTTATGCGTCGATGCCTGTCGATACGCGCGGCCGGGATCATCCCTACACGGCAGCGGAAGCGCTCCGACACGGCCGGCGGGCGTCTCCCCCTGACCACGGTGATCTCCCCACGGCATTCTCCCGACGGCACGACGTCGCTGATCTACTGATACGGAGCGCGAGGAATTGGTGCCGGGGCCCCGGGGACGGACCAGCCGGATGCGGGCGTGTCCCTCCGCTGCGCTCCGGGCCGGGCTTCGCGCGCCGTAGGCAACGATACCGCCGTTGCCAACGGCGCCGAGCCGCCGTCGCGCCATGGCCTCGCTCGTTCCTGCGGTGACCGACGCGGGCGCGCCGGCGTCTCGGCCCTCCGGGCGCGAATCCCTCACGCAATCCGCTCGCGGAACGGAGTTCGTGGGATCCGTGTGATCCGGATCCGCAGGGAATTGCTGACTCCAGGACTGTTGGCTGTCATATCACAAAGAGGCACGGAGACACGGAGAACCGCGGTGGTTTCTCCGTGCCTCCGTGCCTCCGTGTGACACCCCGCGGTCCCTGGGATCAGCCGAAACCGGCTTTCGTCGGGCGGATCTCGGCGAGCTGCTGCATGAGCCAGGGGATCTCGGGCGGGAGCTCGCGGGCGAGGTAGCCGATGCGTCCGCGGGCGGCGGCGAGCGCGTTGCCCGCCTCGCCGTGCAGGTAGACGGCCCACGCGGCGGCGTGCAGCGGCTCGGCGCCGCGCGCGAGCAGGCCGCCCGCGATCCCCGCCAGCACGTCGCCCGACCCCGACGTCGCCAGCCCCACCGCGCCGCCGGTGTAGCGATACGCCCGCCCGTCCGGCGAGGCGATGAACGTCTCCGGTCCCTTCAGCGCGACCACGGCGCCCAGCTCCTCCGCGGCGCGAAGGGCGGTGGCGAGCGCGTCGGCCTCGACCGCCTCCTTCTCCATCCCCAGGATCGTCGCCATCTCGCCCGCGTGCGGGGTGATCACGGCGCGCCCCTCCAGCCGCAGCAGCGCGTCCGGGTTCGCGGCGAGATAGGGGAACCCCCCCGCGTCCAGCACCAGCGCCGGCCCGTCGAGCGCGGCGAGGACGGCGCGGGTGAGCGCCGCCGCGCTCTCTTCCTCGATCATCCCCGGCCCCAGCACCAGCGCGTCCATCCCCTCCGACAGGCGCACCACCTCGCCGCCCGCGGCGGGAGCGATGGCGCCGTGGCCGGTCTCGCGCAGCGCGAACACGCGGGCTTCGGGGACGGCGATGCCGACGGCCAGGGCGATGGATTCCACCGTCGCCAGCCGCGGCTTGCCGGCGCCGGCCCGCATCGCGGCGTTGGCGGCCAGCAGCAGCGCCCCGGGGTTCTCGCGCTCGCCGCCCACCACCAGGATGCGGCCGCGCTCCTCCTTGCTCCCGCTCTCGTCGGGATCGGGGAGGGGGATGCGGCTCAGCGCGTCCGGCGTCAGCGCCGCCGCGTCGCGCGCGCTCACGCCCGCCTCCGGCGACGGGGGGCGGAGCGACGGGCCGTCCGCGGGCTCACTTGGCCCCCGCGGGCACGTCGCGGGCGGCGGTGACGTCGGCGCCGCCTTCCACCAGCGGGGCGACGAAGTTGAAGCGCTTCAGCTCCATCTTCCCCCGCCGGCCCAGCTTCGCGTTGAACGCGTAACAGGTCACGCCGCAGTTGGCGACGTCGTGCTGCCGCTCGATGGACAGGATCTCCTCCTCGCTCATGCATTCCAGCAGGTAGCGCAGGCAGAGGACCACCACCTCGTGGCAGACGATCAGCACGCGCTCGCGGCTGTAGTGCAGGTTGATGGTGTCGAGGGCGCTGCGCAGCCGCAGGATCACGTCGGCCCAGCTCTCGCCGCCGGGGGGGCGGTGGTAGAACTTGCCCAGCAGGCGGCGCTGCTCGAACTGGTCGGGGAAGCGCTGCTGCACGCCCAGCGCCGTGAGCCGGTCCAGGATGCCGAACTCGCGCTCGCGCAGGCGCTCGTCCACGATCAGCGCCTCGTCGGGCTGGTCGGCGCCGCCCTGCTCGCAGATGATCGCGGCGGTGCGGCTCGCGCGCAGGTACGGCGAGGCGAGCACCACCGTGGGCCGCTCGTCCGCCGGCATCTGCGCGAACCAGCGCCCCAGCGCCATCGCCTGCTCCTCGCCGCGCGGGCTCAGCGGCACGTCCACGTCGCGCGTGGCGATCTCGATCATCGGCAGCCCCGCCTCGCGCGCCGCCGCCGCCGCCACGTTCCCCGCGCTCTCCCCGTGCCGCACGATCCACAGCACGTCGGGCCACGTCTGCTCGCTCCGCATCGTCCTCCCCACCGGGTCCGGCGGAGGGAGGGTCAAGAGGCGTACCACGCGGGCGTCCAAACCCTGCGAAAGGCGGCTGAAGCCGCAGCTAAAACAATGGGGAGCCTCGCAAACAGCGCGAGGCTGTGGCCGCGGTATCCGTGCGGGAGGACGACGGCCCCGAGGCGTCCGCGACGGCGGGAGCCCCCACGCCCGCAGTTCCCCCCTCCCCCGCGGAGCGCGCGCGGAGCGCGGGGAGGGGCCGGGGGAGGGGGCCGCCGCGGCCGCAACGACATCCATGCTCGGCACAAAACCCCAGGCTCCCTGCCTTTTCGTCCACGGCAGGCCTTGCGCAGAATCAAACTGATATGGTAGACTATATCACCATACTGCATCGTGCCGTGCGGGTCCCCCAGCCGAGTTCGCCGCAACTCCGCCGACCTCGTGCAACCCGCCGTCCTCCCGGACGGGCACTGCCGCGCCCACCGGACCATCTCCCCCACCCGAGAGGCTTTCATGAGAACACGCTGGATGACCCTCGCCGTCGCCGCGCTCGCGCTCGCCGCGTGCTCCGACCAGTCGACGACCCCCGCCGCCCCCGCGGAGCCGCGCGGCGCGGCGCCGCTGCGCCTCGCCGCATCGGGCGGGGTGGAGGGCGAGTACATCGTGGTGCTGCGCAAGGGCGCCGACCCGCGCGCGGTGGCGGCGGTGGCCGGGGTGAGCCCGCGGTTCGTGTACACGGTGTCGCTCACCGGCTTCGCGGCCTCGCTCAACGCGGGGCAGCTCAACGCGCTGCGCCACCTTCCCGCCGTGGAGTACGTGGAGCAGGACCAGGTCGGCGGCCCCGCGGCCGTCACCGAGACGCCCGCGTCGTGGGGGCTCGACCG
>DASQLJ010000325.1:0-10281 GCA_035630095.1 Longimicrobium sp. | reverse complement strand
GCGCCCGCCTACGCCGGCATCCCCGTCACCCATCGCGGCATCTCCACCGGCGTGACGCTGGTGACCGGGCACGAAGACCCGGAGAAGCCCGAGACCGGGATCGACTGGGGCGCGCTGGCGGAGGGGATGGGAACGCTGGTGTTCTACATGGGCGTGGGGCGGATGGAGGAGAACTTCGCCCGCCTGACGGAGGCTGGCCGCTCCCCCGACACCCCCGCCGCGGCGATCGAGTGGGGCACCTATCCCCGCCAGCGGACGGTGACCGGCACGCTCGCCACGCTTCCGGCGCTCGCGCACGAGGCGAATCTCGGCGCCCCCTCCATCGTCGTCGTGGGCGAGGTCGTCGCGCTGCGCGAGGAGCTGGCCTGGTTCGACCGGCGGCCGCTGAGCGGGCGCACCGTGGTCGTCACCCGCGCACGGGCGCAGGCCAGCGCCTTCGCCGCGTCGCTCGAGGCGCTCGGGGCCGAGGTGCTGCAGCTCCCCGCGATCCGCGTCGCGCCCCCGGCGGATCCCCAGCCGCTGCGCGACGCGGCGGGGTGTCTCGATTCGTTCGACTGGATCGTTCTGACCAGCGCGAACGGCGTCACATGTTTATTCGATGCCCTCCGCGAGGCCGGCCGTGACGCGCGGGCGCTGGGCGCCGCCCGGGTCTGCGCGATCGGCCCGGCCACCGCGGCCGAGCTGGAGAAGCACGGGATCCGCGCGGACCTGGTCCCCCCGGAGTTCGTCGCCGAGTCCGCCGTGGAGGCGCTCGCCGCCAACGGGATCGCCGGGAAGCGTGTACTCGTTCCCGCGGCCGAGGACGCGCGGCCGGTGCTGGCGGACGGGCTGCGCGCGCGCGGGGCCGAGGTGAGCGAGGTCGTCGCGTATCGAACCGAGCCCGACGGCACGGGGGCGGACGAGGTGCGGCGGAGACTCGCGGCTGGAGAGGTCGACCTGCTGACCTTCACCGCCGGCTCCACCGCCCGCAACTTCGCGTCGCTGGTGGGGGCGGACACGGGGAGCGCGAAGGTCGCCTCCATCGGCCCCGTGACCTCGCAGGCGCTACGCGAGCTGGGGATGCGGGTGGACGTGGAGGCGGAGGAAGCGACCATCGACGGGCTGCTGCGCGCGGTGCGCCGCCTCTATGCGGGAGACGGGGGATGAGGGTGGGGCGGAGCGGATGGATCGCCGCGGCGGCGCTGTGTCTCGCGCCCGCGGCCGTGCGGGCGCAGGACTCCACCGTCGTTCGGACCGACACCGTCGACGCGTCCGTGTCGAGGGCCATCGTCGCTCAGACGGTTGATGCGTCCGCGGCGGATGGCCCCGTCTTCCGCGCCTCGCCGCTGCTGCCTTTCGAGCACTGGGCGGTGCAGGCGGCGCGGCGCGCGGAGGCGATGGGGCTGACGCGCTTCTTCCCCGCGCAGCGCTCCGTCCCCCGCGCCCAGGTCGCCCGCGCGCTGGACGAGGCGGCGCGGAACGCGGGATCGCCCGCGGTGCAGCGGATGGCGGAAGGCTGGTCGGCGCGGTTCCGCGAGGAGTTCCCCGAGTACGCCGCGGCGGGCGGACGATCCGCCGGCGGCGTCACGCTCCTCGGCTCGCACGCCGCCGTCGGCGCCGAGCGGTGGACGGGTCGCCTCTCCCCCGCGGTGGGGTACCAGGGAAGCCGCGCGGAGCCGCAGGCGCTGCCGGACGTCTCCGATCCCCGCGCCACGCTGCTGGCAGGCGTGGCGACGCCGTGGGCCAGCCTGAGCGGCGAGGGCGCGTACCGCGGCGGCGACGCCGTGCTGCGGCAGTGGGACGCGGCGGTGGGCTTCGGTGCCTTCCAGCTCTCCGTGGGCCGGGCTCCGGTCGGATACGGGTGGGGACGCACGGGCGGCATCGTCTACGGCACCCCCGATCCGCTTCCCAGGGTGGAGTTGCAGAGCACGCGGCCGTTCCGCCTCCCCTGGGTCCTGCGCCGTGTCGGCCCGGTGACCGTGCACACCTTCGCGGGGCCGGTGGCCGACCCCGCGCGCCATCCGACCGACCCGGGGCTGTGGGGGATGCGGGTCGCCGCGCAGCCGCACCCGCGCCTCACCTTCGGCATCAACCGCGGCTCGATGTTCGGCGGCGAGGGCGACCCGACGACCGTGGCACGGCTGGCGAAGATGCTGGTGGGCGTGGTGCGCAGCACCTTCGAAAACCAGGTGCTGTCGTTCGACGGCCGCTACCGCCTGCCGACGGAGCGGGTGCTCCCCGCCACCCTCTACCTGGAGTGGGGGGCCGACGACGCGGCGGGGGCGCTGGACGAGACGCCGGGACGCGTGGCCGGCGTCTTCTTCCCCGCGCTCCCGGGGGCGCCGCAGGTGGGCGCCGGCGCCGAGTACACGTAC
Organism: Longimicrobium sp.; assembly: GCA_035630095.1. Lineage (GTDB taxonomy): Bacteria > Gemmatimonadota > Gemmatimonadetes > Longimicrobiales > Longimicrobiaceae > Longimicrobium. The sequence goes on along the minus strand of DASQLJ010000325.1, from coordinate 7,927 downwards.
TTCAAGGCGTGGTGCTGCGGCCACGGGCCCTGGTACCTGAACTACACCTTCCCCGGCAACTGGGCGGCGCGCGGCCGCCCGCTGGGGCACCCGCTGGGCGGCGAGGGCGCCGAGTACGCCGCCTACGCCCAGGCCGACCTGTGGGACGCGCGGCTGCGGGTCGACGCCCGCGGCTTCGTGCGCGACCGCTCGGACCGCAGCCTGAACGGCACGATCTACAACGGCGGGGGGAACCTGTTCACCCCGCGGCGCGCCGGGCGCAGCACCGGCGGCAGCGCCAACGCCGCGCTCCGGCTGGCCCCTCGCGCCGAGCTGAAGGCCGCGTGGATGCTGGACAGCGGCGACGGATGGCGCGAGCAGTCGCTCTCCGGCTCGCTCGCGTGGACCTTCTGACCTTCACGGATCTGGACCCCTGCGGATGTTGATGTCGCGGTATCCCGGCTATCGTCCCCGGCGCATGCGCCGCACCGAGCCCCTGCGCGCGCTGGTGCGCGAGACCCAGGTGCGCCCCGGCGACCTCATCCTCCCGCTCTTCGCCGTTTCCGGCCAGGGCGTGCGCCGGCCGGTGGCGTCGATGCCGGGGGTGGAGCAGACCTCGCCCGACGAGCTGCTGAAGGACGCGGAAGAGGCGCTGCGGCTGGGGCTGGGCGGCATCCTCCTCTTCGGCGTGCCCGACGAGAAGGACGAGCGCGGCACCGGCGCCTGGCGCGACGACGGCATTGTGCAGACGGCGGTGCGGCTGCTCAAGCGCGAGCTCCCCGAGCTGCTGCTGCTGACCGACGTCTGCCTGTGCGAGTACACCAGCCACGGCCACTGCGGGATCGTGATCGACGGCGACGTGGACAACGACGAGACGGTCCCCCTCCTCGCCCGCACCGCGGTGAGCCACGCCGCCGCCGGGGCGGACGTGGTGGCGCCCAGCGACATGATGGACGGGCGGGTGGGCGCCATCCGCGCCGCGCTCGACACGGCGGGCTTCGGGCAGACGGCGATCCTCTCCTACGCGGCCAAGTACGCCAGCGCCTTCTACGGCCCCTTCCGCGACGTGGCCGACAGCGCCCCCAGCTTCGGCGACCGGCGCAGCGCGCAGCTGGACCCCGCCAACGCCGACGAGGCGCTGCGCGAGGTGCGGCTCGACATCGAGGAGGGCGCCGACATGGTGATGGTCAAGCCGGCGCTCGCCTACCTCGACATCATCCGCCGGGTCAAGGACGAGACCGGCTTCCCCGTCTGCGCGTACCACGTCTCCGGCGAGTACGCGATGATCGAGGCCGCCGCGCGGATGGGGTGGATCGACGGGCCGCGCGCGCACGTGGAGGCGCTCACCTCCATCCGCCGCGCCGGGGCGGACCGGGTGATCTCGTACTGGGCGCGCCAGTTCGCGGGCTCGCGCACGGGCTGAAGGACCGTTAGAATCGTGTCACCGATGTCCCGTTGTACCACACGTGTCCCGGCGCGGGCCAGGCGCGGCCTCGCGCGGGGTGGCGGGCGCGGCCCGCGCGGCTCGCGGCGGGCGGCGCGGAGGGCGGTGGAATCCGCCGCTTCCTCGTGACGTCTACATTGCGAGGCATGGCCGTGGAATCGCTGTCAGGCGGCGGATTTTGTCCGTTTTCGCCTGCGCGGCGGTGCGGCGGATGCGCTCACATGGAGACGCGGCTTGACGAGATAAGTGCGCTCGAAACGCCGCGCCGTTACGGGGATGGCCCGAAACGTGCCGCTCCCGGGCGTGCTTTTGCCGATGTGACGCGCGTCCCTCCGCGAGCGTCTCCCGGTCGCGCATGTGGACGGCGCTCGCCCCTGGGGCGAGTCCACTTCGCCGCGCGCCGGGGCACCGGCGCACGGCACGGCCGCGGCGCGGCCTTCCCATCACATCATCGGGTTTGATGCAGCTTCCGGGTCTATTCCTCCGTTTCCGCCGGGTGCTCCTCGTCGTCCTGCACGCCCTCCTGGTCCCGGTGGGGTACTACGCCGCGTTCGCGCTGCGCTTCGACTTCCAGCTGCCGCCCGACCGCGCGCGGCTGTTCTGGGCCACCCTGCCGTACCTGGTGGCGATCCGGCTGGCCTTGTTCGCGCTGTTCGGGCTGTTCCGCGGCTGGTGGCGGCACGCCGGGATGAGCGACCTGGTGGCGCTGGTGAAGGCGGTGTCGCTCAGCACCGTGCTGGCGCTGGCGGCGCTGTTCATGACCGGCAACCTCACCGGGATGCCGCGCTCGGTGCTGGCGCTCGACGCGGTGACCGCGCTCCTCCTCTTCGGCGGGCTGCGCTTCGCGGTGCGCGCCTTCCGCGAGGACCGGCTCACCCCGTGGCGCGCGGTCAACGGGAAGAGGACGCTGATCATCGGCGCGGGGATCGCGTCGGAGCGGCTGCTGCGCGCGCTGCAGCGCGACGGCGACTCGGGGATGTGCCCGGTGGCGCTGGTGGACGACGACCGCGAGAAGCACGGGATGCACATCCACGGCGTGCCGGTGCTGGGCACCACCGCCGCGCTGGGCTCGCTCGCCGCCAAGCTGCACGCGCAGCTCCTGGTGATCGCCATTCCCTCGGCCACCCGCGAGCAGATGCGCGCGCTGGTCGAGTCGTGCCTGGCCACCGGCGTCGAGTTCAAGATCGTCCCCTCGATCCGCGAGCTGCTGGACGGCCGCGCCCGCCAGGGGCAGCTGCGCAGCGTGCAGATCGAGGACCTGCTGGGGCGCGAGACGGTGGAGCTGGGGCTGGACGGGCCCCGCGCCGAGCTGCAGGGGCGCACCGTGCTGGTCACCGGCGGCGCCGGCTCCATCGGCAGCGAGCTGGCCCGGCAGATCGCCGGGTGCGGCCCGGCGCGGCTGGTGGTGCTCGACCAGGCCGAGAGCCCGCTCTACTTCGTGCACCTGGAGCTGGCCCACGCCCACCCGGGGCTGCGCATCGAGCCGGTGGTGGCCGACGTGACCGACCAGGGGCGGATGGAGCGCGTCTTCGCGCAGTACCGCCCCGACTTCGTGTTCCACGCCGCGGCGTACAAGCACGTGCCGCTGATGGAGCACAACGTGGTGGAGGCGGTGCGCAACAACGTGCTGGGCACCCTGTGCGTGGCCGAGATGGCCGCCCGCTTCGGCGCCGAGAAGTTCGTGCTGATCAGCACCGACAAGGCGGTGCACCCCTCCAGCGTGATGGGCGCCACCAAGCGCGTGGCCGAGCAGGTGGTGCTGGGGTGGCCCGCGCTGGCGAAGTCGCGCACCGACTTCCGCGCGGTGCGCTTCGGCAACGTGCTGGGCTCCGACGGGAGCGTGATCCCGCTGTTCAAGCGGCAGATGGCGGCCGGGCAGCCGCTCACCGTCACGCACCCCGAGGTCACGCGCTACTTCATGACCATCCCCGAGGCGGTGCAGCTGGTGCTGCAGGCCGCCGCGCTCCCCGACGGCGCCGCGCACATCACCATGCTCGACATGGGCGAGCCGGTGCGCATCGTGGAGCTGGCCGAGAACCTGGTGCGGCTCTCGGGGCTGGAGCCGTACAAGGACGTGCCGATCGTGTTCACGGGCCTGCGCCCCGGCGAGAAGCTGCACGAGGAGCTGATGAGCGACCGCGAGGAGACGGTGCCCACCGCGGTGGCCAAGGTCCGCGTGGTGCGCGCCGCCGAGCCCGACCGCGACGCGCTGACCGCCGGGCTGGACCGCCTGGGCGCCGCCGCCGCGGTGGGCGACCCCGCCGACTCGCTGCTGGCGCTCTGCGAGCTGGTCCCCGAGTGCGTGTCGCCGCTGCGCGAGCGCGGCGCCGGCTCGCCCGCGGCCGCCGAGTGAAGCGCCGCGCCCGCGGGTTGCGGGCGCGGCGCACGCTGTTACCTTTCATGGCCTTCCTTCGGCCCGCGGGCACCGGCTGCCGCGGGCCGTACCACGCAATGACCGGACGATGATGAGCAGAGGTGAGCAGGGCCCCGCGGCGGCGCAGTCGGGCGGCGCGGGCGACGAGCTGGCGGCGCGCATCGACCGCCGCGAGGCGGTGGTGGGCGTGCTGGGGATGGGCTACGTGGGGCTCCCGCTGGCGGTGGAGGTGGCCCGCAGCGGCTTCCGGGTGATCGGCTTCGACATCTCCGATCCCGTGGTGGACGGGATCAACGCCGGGCGCAGCCACATCCAGGACGTGCCGGGCGAGGTGCTCGCCAGCTTCGTGGACGCCGGGATGCTCTCGGCCACCAGCGACCTGTCGCGCCTGGCCGAGTGCGACGCGATCTCCATCTGCGTCCCCACCCCGCTCAACAAGACCAAGGACCCCGACCTGTCGTACGTGATCAGCGCCGCGCAGGCGGTGCTGCACGGGCTCAAGCCGGGGCAGCTGGTGATCCTGGAGAGCACCACCTACCCGGGCACCACCCGCGAGGTGCTCCTCCCGGTGCTGGCCGAGTCGGGGCTGCGCGTGGGGGAGGACTTCTTCCTCTGCTTCAGCCCCGAGCGGGTGGACCCCGGCAACACCGTCTGGCAGACCCGCAATACCCCCAAGGTGCTGGGCGGCGTCACCGCCGCCTGCAAGGACGCGGGGATGGCGCTGTACACCCGCGTGTTCGAGGTGATGGTGCCGGTGGAGAGCGCCGAGGCGGCCGAGCTCACCAAGGTGTACGAGAACACCTTCCGGATGATCAACATCGCCCTGGCCAACGAGCTGGCGCAGGCGTGCGACCGGCTGGGGGTGGACGTGTGGGAGGTGATCGAGGCCGCGGCCACCAAGCCCTTCGGCTTCATGAAGTTTACCCCGGGCCCCGGGCTGGGCGGGCACTGCATCCCCCTCGACCCGCACTACCTGAGCTGGAAGATGCGCACGCTGGCCTTCCGCACCCGCATGATCGAGCTGGCCAGCGAGATCAACAGCGAGATGCCGGCTTTCGTGGTGCAGAAGGCGGCCGACTGCCTGAACGACGTGCGCAAGCCGCTCAAGGGGAGCCGGGTGCTGGTGCTGGGCGTCGCCTACAAGAAGGACATCGACGACCTGCGCGAGAGCCCGGCGCTCGAGATCATCCGCATGCTGCAGGAGAAGGGCGCCGAGGTGAGCTACCACGACCCCTTCTGCGAGAGCATCGCCGACGACGGCCACACCCCGATCCAGGGGCTGCCGATGCACAGCGTGGAGCTCACCGACGCGGTGCTGGAGGGCGCCGACCTGGTGGTGGTGGTGACCGACCACAGCGCGGTGGACTACGCCCGCGTGGCCGAGCTGGCGCGGCTGGTGGTGGACACCCGCGGGGTGATGCGCGACCCGCCGCAGCACGTGATCGGCCTGTCGCGCCGCCCGCAGCCGCAGCCGCGCCTGCGGCTGGTGTCGGCCGGGTGAGCCGGCCCGCACGGCCGGGGGGCGCGCGGAGGACCGCGGGATGAAGGTACTGGTGGTTGCGGGGGCGCGGCCCAACTTCATGAAGGTCGCGCCCATCCTCGTTGCGCTGAAGGGCGCGGGGCACGAGGCGGTGCTGGTGCACACCGGCCAGCACTACGACGCGGCGATGTCGGACGCCTTCTTCGCCGACCTGGGCCTTCCCGAACCCGACTTCCACCTGGAGGTCGGGTCGGCGTCGCATGCGGTGCAGACGGCGCGGGTGATGGAGGCGTTCGAGCCCGTCCTGCTCTCCGTGCGCCCCGACTGGGTGGTGGTGGTGGGCGACGTGAACAGCACGCTGGCCTGCGCCCTGGTGGCCGCCAAGCTGCGCCCCGAGACGGGGTGCCGGGTGGCGCACGTGGAGGCGGGGCTGCGCAGCGGCGACTGGCGGATGCCCGAGGAGGTGAACCGCGTGCTCACCGACCGCCTCTCCGACCTGCTGCTCACCCCCAGCCGCGACGCGCTCCCCAACCTCGCGGCGGAGGGGATCGACGGCGACCGGGTGGTGTTCGTGGGGAACGTGATGATCGACTCGCTGCTGGCCCAGCTCCCCGCCGCCCGCGAGTGCGACGTGGCCGCGCGCCTGCGGGTGCGGCGCGGCGGCTACGCCGTGGCCACCCTGCACCGGCCGTCGAACGTGGACGACCCGGCCGCGCTCGCCGCCGTGCTGGGCGCGCTGTCGCGCGTGGCGGCCGACATGCCGGTGGTCTTTCCCCTCCACCCCCGCACCCGCCGCAGGGCGGAGGAGTTCGGGATCGGCGACCGCCTGGCCGCCCTCACCACCACCGACCCGCTCGGTTACCGCGAGATGGTGTCGCTGGTGGACGGCGCGGCCGTGGTGCTGACCGATTCCGGCGGGCTGCAGGAGGAGACCACCGCGCTGGGCGTCCCCTGCGTCACGCTCCGCGAGCAGACGGAGCGGCCGGTGACGGTGGACGAGGGGACCAACCGGCTGGTGCCCTGGCCGATGACGGCGGACGGGGTGTACGCCGCCTTCCTGCAGGCCGTGGGCGAAGGCCGCCGCGAGCCGGGTGCCGGGCCCGAGGGGTGGGACGGCCGCGCGGGCGAGCGCATCGTGGCGGCGCTGGCCGGGGCGTCGGCGCTCACTGCCGCGGGGGTGCCGTGAAGCAGGTGATGATCCGCCAGGGCGCGGCGGTGGTGGAGGCGGTGCCCGCCCCGCAGCCCGAGCCCGGGAGCGTGCTGGTGCGGGTGGACCACTCGTGCATCTCCATCGGCACGGAGATGAGCGGGGTGCGCTCCAGCGGGCGCTCGCTGCTCCAGCGCGCCCGCGAGCAGCCCCAGCACCTGCGCCGCGTGGCCGGGATGGTGGCCGAGCACGGGCTGAAGCAGACGCGCGAGCTGGTGCAGGGGAAGCTGTCGGCCGCGATCCCCACCGGCTACTCGGCCGCGGGCGTGGTGGTCGCGGTGGGTGACGGGGTGGCGGACGTGCGCGCGGGCGACCGGGTGGCGTGCGCGGGGAGCCAGCACGCGCACCACGCCGAGCTGGTGCGGGTGCCGCGCAACCTGGTGGCGCCGCTCCCCGACGGGCTCGACCTGGCGGCGGCGAGCACGGTCACGCTGGGGGCGATCGCGCTGCAGGGGGTGCGGCGCGCGTCGCCCACGCTCGGCGAGACCTTCGTGGTGATCGGGCTGGGGATCCTCGGCCAGCTCACGGCGCAGCTCCTCTCGGCCAACGGCTGCCGGGTGGTGGGCACCGACCTCGACCGCGGGCGCATCGCCCTGGCGCGCTCGCTGGGGATGGACCACGGCGTGCACCCCGACGACGGTGCCGACGTGGAGCAGGTGCAGCGCCTGACGGACGGGATCGGCGCGGACGGCGTGATCATCACCGCCGCCACCCCGTCGGACGCGGTGATGTCGGCCGCGTTCCGGATGTGCCGGCGCAAGGGGCGGGTGGTGCTGGTGGGCGACGTGGGGCTGAGCCTGGACCGCGAGGATTTCTACGCGAAGGAGCTCGACTTCTTCATCTCCACCTCGTACGGCCCCGGCCGCTACGACGAGCGCTACGAGGAGCACGGGCTGGACTACCCCGTGGGCTACGTGCGCTGGACGGAGAACCGCAACATGGCCGAGTACCTGCGCCTCCTCGCCGCGGGGAAGGTGCGGGTGGGTCCGCTGGTGGCCGCGGTGCACGAGGTGGACGACGCCCCCGCGGCCTACGCCAGCCTGCAGGGCGACGCCAAGCCGCTGATGGTGCTGCTCCGCTACCCCGCGCGCGACGAGGGCGACGTGGCCGCGCCGCGGGTCCTCAACCCGCGCGCCGCGCCGGCGAAGGGCGCGGGGAAGGTGCGGCTGGCGGTGGTGGGCGCGGGCGGCTTCGCGCGGGGGATGCACCTCCCCAACCTGAAGGGGCTCCCCGAGCTCTTCCACCTGCGCGGGGTGGTGAGCCGCACCGGCGCCAACGCCGCCTCCACCGCCTCGCAGTTCGGCGCCGACTGGTCGGCCACCGACTTCCGCCAGGCGCTGGACGACGCGGAGACGGACGCGGTGCTGATCGCCACGCGCCACCATCTCCACGCGTCGATGGCGCTGGAGGCGCTGGCCACGGGGAAGCACGTGCTGCTGGAGA
>DASQLJ010000324.1:0-7406 GCA_035630095.1 Longimicrobium sp. | reverse complement strand
CGCTCGCCGACCCCGCCGCGGGCGCCGCGCTGCTGCGCCTGGCCGGCTCGCCCGAGGCGGTGACGGGGGAGGTCGTGGCCGCCGCGCTCCGCGAGGGCGACCCGCTGGCGCGGCGGGTGATGGACGAGACGGCCGAGGTGCTCGGCGCCGGCGTGGTGGGGCTGGTGAACGCGCTCAACCCGCGTCGGGTGATCATGGGCGGCGGCGTGCTGGACGGCTTTCCCGGGCTGATGGACCGCGCCGCCGCCATCGTCCGCGAGCGCGCCCTCCCCGCGGCCCGCGGCGTGGACTTCGCCCGCGCCGCCCTGGCCGACGACGCCCCCGCGCTCGGCGCCGCCGACCTCGCCCTCGCGCGGCTGCGTGCGCGAACCGGAGGCCGGACGCCGGAGGAATGAACCACGAGCTGACGGAACGCGAAATCGCCCGCGGCACACCAGCCCGAGCCGCGAGCGAAGCGAGCCGAAGTCCCTCCCCCAGGTTGTTTTGGGGGAGGGACAGGCGCCGCCAGGCGCCAGGGAGAGGGCCCCCGCGGCGCCCGCCCATCATGCCCGTCGTCCGCCGCTCGGCACGGCCGGTTTCGACGCCTTTTACCCGGTTGTCATAGCCGATCCAGCCCGCGCGTTCTGAGGTGAACGGCGGGGCTCGAACGGGGTACGAGCGCCGTCCTCCCACTCCCACCGCGTTCCCGCGGAACCTCAAGGCATGAAGACGCTTACCTGCTCGGCCGCGCTGCTGGCCGCCGCCCTGCTGGCCGCGTGCGGCGAATCCGGCGGCACGCCGGCCCAGGCCTCGCCGGGCGTGCTCACCGTGAGCCTGGCCGCGCCCGTGGCCGGCGACCGCGCGCTGGTGATCGCCATCACCGGGCCGGGGCAGGTGAGCGAGGTGCAGCCCGCGGTGCCGGGCTACACCGCGTTCGCGCGCACGCAGGGCACCGGCGCGCGGGTGGCGGTGATGGGCGCCATCGCCGCCGGGCCGGTGCTGCGCATCACCGTTCCCGACGTGCGCCAGGCGAAGCAGTACCAGGCCGCCGTGGTCGACGCGGCCGACGGCGGCAACACCGCGCGCGCCAGCATGGCCGCGTACTCGCTCACCGTCTCGCGCTGACGGGGGCGACGATGAACCGAACCGCCTTCCGCCCCCTCCGCCGCGCCGCGCTGGTCCTGGCCGCCGCCGGCCTCACCGCCTGGGCGTCCACGCCCGGCGTGGTGCCCGGTGAGACGCGCACCGGCTGGCTCAACGTGGTGTGGCAGACCCGCGGGGTGGAGAACGAGCTGGCGCACGTCGGCCTGTTCCTGGTGGACGAGGAGGGCGCCGCCATCGAGCTGCGCGCCACCGACGCGGACCTGGCCCCCCACGGCGGCCTGCTGCGGCTGAACGGGCGGCGGCTCACCGTGACGGGGGACCTCTCCCCCGTGCGCGAGCCGCGGGGCACGCCCACGCTGCGGGTGCGCGCCATCACGCCGCGCGGGGGTGCGCGCGCCGCGCTCTCGGCCGTGGTGGACGGATCTCGGTCGTACGTCACGCTGGTCTGCCGCTTCCCGGACCACGGGATCGAGCCCAGCGGCACCGCCACGCTGCGGCGGTGGATGGGGGACGCGTACCCGGGGCTCGACCACTTCTGGCGCGAGAACAGCGAGAACCGGGTGAGCATCGACGCGGCGTTCGCCGGGCCGTTCCTGATGCCGCTGCCGTCGACCAGCTACAACACGAACGGCAGCGCGAACCTGGCGATGCTCTTCAACGACTGCACCCGCGCCGCCGACCCCGAGGTGGACTTCTCGCAGTACGCCGGCGTCAACATGCAGTTCAACTCCACGCTGTGGGGCTACTCGTGGGGCGGCTCGTGGTCGGCCACGCTCGACGGGCAGGCGCGCCGCTGGGCCGCCACCTGGATGGCGAGCTGGGCCACGCAGTCCACCTACGCGCACGAGACCGGGCACTCGCTGGGGCTGCCGCACTCGTCCGGCCCGTACACCGCCGTGTACGACAGCAAGTGGGACGTGATGAGCGGCGGCGGGAGCACCGACGCCACGGTGGGCACGCGCGTGGCGACGCACACCATCGCCTACCACAAGGACCTGATGGGGTGGATCCCCGCGTCGCGGAAGTACGTGGCGCGCCCCGGCACCAGCGCCACCATCGACCTGGCGCGCGACGCGCTGCCGGGGGCGGCGGGGTACCAGCTGGCGCAGGTGCCCGTCGGCACGAGCGGCACCTTCCTCACCCTCGAGGCGCGCCGCTACGCCGGCTACGACGCGCAGGGCCGCCTCCCCGGCGAGGCGGTGATCCTGCACCTGGTGAACCCGGTGGGGAGCGGCCCGCCGGCGCGCGTGGTGGACGTGGACGGCAACGGCAACGTGAACGACGCCGGCGCCATGTGGGTTCCCGGCGAGACCTTCGCCAGCGTGGAGATGGGCGTGTCGATCCGGGTGCTCTCCGCCACGGCCGACGGCTTCCGCGTGGAGGTCAGCACCACCGGCACCCTCGCCATCGCGACCGACTCGGTGCTCCCGGCCGGCACCATGGGCGCGGACTACGGCGGCGCCGCGTTCGCCGCCGACGGCGCGCCGGCGGGGGTCACGTGGAGCGTGGCGTCGGGGGCGCTGCCCGGCGGCCTCACGCTCACCCCCACGGGCCAGCTCGTGGGCGTGCCGGCGCAGGCGGGCGTGTTCCGCTTCGGCGTGCGGGTGACGGCGGGGAACGGCTTCGGCATCAAGGAGATGCGGCTGGAGATCGCCAAGCCGCAGGTGGCGCAGACCGCCGTGCTCGACGCGCTGCTCGGCGGCGCCACGCTCCCGCCCGATCAGCAGCGCTTCCTGGACCTGCTGGGCAACCAGAACGGCCGCCTCGACGTCGGCGACGTGCGGGCGTGGATGATCGACCAGGGGCATCCGGTGGGGAGCTGACGGGCGGGGAGGTAGGATTCGCCAGTTCGATTTAACAGAAACGACGGGCGGATTCGATCGACGGGAGGACGTGATTGGTCAGCGCCGCTGAGGCCCTCTCCCTGGCGCCTGGCGGCGCCTGTCCCTCCCCCCAAACAACCTGCCCAAACAACCTGGGGGAGGGACGGGGACTCGCTTCGCTCGCGGCTTGGGTCGGTGTGCCGCGGGCGATTTTGCGTTCCGACAAGTCCGCGGGGCAGTGGAGGCGTAGCTCCGGGCTCCGAGAAACGTCGGCGGCGATGACGCTGCAGGGCTCACGGCAGGCGCGGCATGCCTCCCTCTCCCGGAACGGGAGAGGGGAGCGCTCTCGGGCGCGGGGAGAGGGCCCCGCGGGGCCGGCGAGCCAAACCGACGCCCGCTCCCCCGTTCGCCCCGTCCCCTTCCACTGTTCGTCACCGCCCGCGAACCTCCCGGCGCGCGGCACGCAATTCCCGACCGAAGAGACGGAACACCACGCCCGGAGCGGGGTTCACCGTGCGGTCTGGCGGCCCCCGCCGGGCGGTGCTAAGCTCTTAGCCTCATTCCGGAAAACATCCACTCCCCGAAAGGCGCCACGCATGAAACGCCTCGTCGTGCCCCTTCTTCTGCTCGCCGCTCCGCTGGCGGCGCAGGAAGTGAGCATCCCCCACAGCACCTTCACCCTTCCCAACGGGCTGAAGGTGATCGTGGCGGAAGACCACTCCACCCCCGTGGCCGCGGTGAACATCTGGTACAAGGTGGGCTCGGGGTACGAGCGCCCCGGCCGGACCGGCTTCGCCCACCTGTTCGAGCACGTGATGTTCATGGGGAGCCGGAACGTGGGGCAGGGCGTCTTCGACAACCTGCTGGAGGGCGCCGGCGCCTCGAACAACGGCAGCACCAACACCGACCGCACCAACTACTACGAGATCCTGCCCAGCAACGCCGTGCCGCTCGCCCTCTGGCTCGAGGCCGACCGCATGGGCACGCTGCTCGACTCGCTGACGCAGCAGAAGCTGGACGTGCAGCGCGGCGTGGTGCAGAACGAGCGCCGCCAGCGCTACGAGAACCAGCCGTACGGGCTGATGTGGGAGATCGCCTACGAGGCGCTGTACCCCGCCGGGCACCCGTACCACTGGACCACCATCGGCTCCATGGCCGACCTGAACGCCGCCAGCCTGGACGACGTGAAGGGCTTCTTCCGCAGCTACTACACGCCCAACAACGCCGTGCTCACCGTGGCCGGCGACGTGAGGACGGCCGACGTGCGCCGCTGGGTGGAGCAGTACTTCGGCTGGATTCCGCGCGGGCCCGCCGTCACGCGGCCCACGCCCAGCTCGCCGCCCATTCCCGCGACGCGCTACATCACCAAGGAAGACCGCGTCACCCTCCCGCAGCTCACCATGGTCTGGCGCTCCGCCACCCGCTTCAGCCGCGACGACGCGGCGCTGGGCGCGCTGGCGCAGATCCTCACCGGGGGCAAGAGCTCGCGGCTGTACAAGCGGCTGGTGTACGAGCGCCAGGTGGCGCAGAGCACCAACGCGTTCAACGACCCCAACCTGCTCTCGGGCGACTTCTGGGTCATCGTGCGCGGCAAGCCGGGCACCCAGCTCGACTCGCTGGAGGCGGCGGTGATGGAGGAGATCGCGCGCCTCGCCGCCACCCCGCCCAGCGCCGTGGAGCTGCAGCGGGTGAAGAACGGCATCGAAACGGCGTTCGTGAGCAACCTGGAGACGGTGCAGAACAAGGCCGACCAGCTCAACGACTACGACTACTTCGCCGGCGACCCGGGCTTCGCCGCGCGCGACCTGGCCCGCTACCGCGCCCTCACCCCCGCCGACATCCAGCGGGTGGCGCGCGAGTACCTGCAGGGGAAGAACCACATCGTGTTGAGCTTCGTGCCGCAGGGCAAGCCCGAGCTCGCAGCCACGGAGAACCGCTGATGAACCGCACCCGAGCCGCCGCGCTGGGCGCCCTTCTGGCCGCGGTCCCCGTGGCCGGCGCCGCGCAGGACAGCTATCCCACCACGCCGCCGCGGCTGGGCCCCGCGCCGGCCGTGAACCCGCCCGTGCCGGTGCAGCGCACCCTGGCCAACGGGATGAAGGTGATGTTCGTGCGCCAGCCCGAGCTGCCGGTGGTGAGCGCGGCGCTGGTGATCCGCGGCGCCGGCACCACGCAGGACCCGGCGGCGCTCCCCGGGCTGGCCTCCTTCACCGCAAGCATGCTGGACGAGGGCGCGGCGGGGAAGAGCTCGCTGCAGATCGCCGACGCGCTCGACCTGCTGGGGGCCAACCTCAGCACCAGCGCGGCGTGGGACGCGGCGTACGTGAACCTGTACGTGCTGCGCAAGAACTTCCCGGCGGCGCTGCGCATCATGAGCGACGTGGTGGTGCGCCCCGACTTCCCGGTCAACGAGGTGCAGCGCGTGCGCGACGAGCGCGTGACCAGCCTCACCCGCGCCAAGGACGAGCCGCAGGCGATCGCCGCCAACGCCTTCTCGTCGCTGGTGTACGGCGCGCAGCACCCGTACGGCCGCTTCGCCACGGTGGAGGGCACGCGCACGCTGGACCGCGCGCGGGTGCAGGCGTTCCACGGCGCGGCGTACCGCCCCGAGAACGCCACGCTGATCCTGGTGGGCGACGTGGACGCCGCGCTGCAGGCGCAGGTGGAGCAGGCGTTCGGCGCGTGGCGGGCGACGGGCACGGCGCCCGCCGCCGAGGGGAGCCTGGCCGACCCGCAGATCGGCGCCACCACCATCTACCTGGTGGACAAGCCCGGCGCGGCGCAGAGCGAGATCCGCATCGGCCACCCGGGCGTGCGGCGCAACACCCCCGACTTCTTCGCGCTGCAGGTGCTGAACACCATGCTGGGCGGCTCGTTCACCAGCCGGCTCAACACCAACCTGCGCGAGACGCACGCCTGGACCTACGGCGCGCAGTCGAGCTTCAGCATGCGGCAGGCGGCGGGGCCGTTCACCGAGCAGGCCGGCGTGGTCACCGCGAAGACCGACAGCGCGCTGGTGGAGTTCTTCAGCGAGCTGAACCGCATCCGCACCCAGCCGATCCCCGCGGAGGAGCTGGAGAAGGCCAAGCGCTACGTGGCGCTGGGCTTCCCCGGCGACTTCGAGACCACGCAGGACGTGGCGGCGCGCTTCTCGAACCTCGTGACCTACGGGATCGAGCCGAGCTTCTTCGGCAGCTACGTGCCGGGGATCATGGGCGTGACCGCCGACGACGTGAAGCGCGTGGCGAACCAGTACGTGCGGCCGGGCAACTCGGTCGTGGTGGTGGTGGGCGACCGCGCGACGATCGAGGCCGGCATCCGCGCGCTGAACCTGGGGCCGGTGCAGGTGAAGGAGGCGGGCGAGTTCGTCCGCTGAACCGCAGGGGATAGGGAACAGGGGACAGGGGACAGCCTCCCTGTTTCCTGATCGAAGCGAGGGCCCGGGAGCGATCCCGGGCCCTTTCGCGTCCGCCGAGGGTATCAGACCGCGGGCTGATCACGGCAGGTTTCACACGGAGTCAGCGGAGTTAGCGGAGGGAACGGAGGAAAGGGATCGTGTGGGATGGCGTATCTTCCCGTCCCTGGTTCATCTGACACGGCGGGGACGGGAGATGGAAACGAGGATGATCGCGAGTCTTCGCGCTCATCGCTCCGATAACTCCGTTGACTCCGCTGACTCCGTGTGAAACCCAGGTGGATTCAGGGATGAACGGCAGGCCGCGGCATCCGGATGGAGGGTGCGGGCGCGGGGCGGGTGGATCCCCTCGCCTTGACGCTCCCCCCGCGCGCGGCCTATTCTACCGATTCCCGAGCGCACACCCGGAAACGGAATACGGCCGCCAGCGATGTACGACGTGACGATTGCGGACGCCAACCTGATGGTGCTGTCGGGCCGCGCGAACCGGCCGCTGGCCGAGCGCGTGGCGGGGCTGCTGGGCTGCGACCTGGGCCGGGCGACCATCAAGAACTTCGCCGACGGCGAGATCTTCGTCCGCATCGACGACAACGTGCGCGGGCGCGACCTCTACATCATCCAGAGCACCTGTCCGCCGTCGGACAACGTGCTGGAGCTGCTCCTGCTGCTGGACGCGGCGCGCCGGGCCAGCGCCGCGCGGGTGACCGCGGTGATCCCCTACTTCGGCTACGCCCGGCAGGACCGCAAGGACCAGCCGCGCGTGGCGATCGGCGCCAAGCTCATGGCCAACATGATCGTGGCCGCCGGCGCCGACCGGGTGCTCAGCATCGACTTCCACCAGCACCAGCTCCAGGGCTTCTTCGACATCCCGGTGGACCACCTGTACGCCGCGCCGGTGTTCATGCGGTACTTCCGCGAGAAACAGCTCGACAACCTGGTGGTGATCTCGCCCGACGTGGGGAGCGCCAAGATGGCCCGCGGCTTCGCCAAGCGGCTGGACGCGAGCATGGGGATCATCGACAAGCGCCGCCCCAGCGCCAACGTGAGCGAGGTGATGAACGTGATCGGCGAGGTGGACGGCAAGG
>DASQLJ010000323.1:0-10260 GCA_035630095.1 Longimicrobium sp. | reverse complement strand
CTGGACAAGCTGGAGTACCTGCGCCGCGACGCCCGCTTCTGCGGCGTCCCCTACGGCGAGGTGGACGTGGACCGGCTGCTGCACGCGCTGGCGATCCTGGACGATCCCGTCACGGGGCGGCCGGAGATCGGGATCCACGAGAAGGGGCTGTCGGCGCTGGAGTCGATGCTCTTCGCCAAGTACCAGATGTTCCGCAACGTCTACTGGCACCACGCGGTGCGCTCGGCCACGGCGCTGTACAAGCGGCTGGTGCGCGAGGCGGTGGACGGCGGCCTGCTGGCGCCCGACGACCTGGTGGGGCTGAGCGACGAGCGTCTGCTCACCATCCTGGAGCTGCGCGCCGAGGCGTCGACCACGGCCGAGGCGGAGCGCGTCTCGCGGCTCTGGCTGCCGGCGCTGCGCGAGCGCAGGCTCCCCAAGCGCGCGCTGGAGCTGCCGGGCGAGGCGCTGCGCGGGCTCGCGGGCGAGGATTGGCTGGCCGGCGATCCCACCACGCTGCACGCGCTGGAGGCCCGGCTCGCCGAGGAATTGCAGCTGCCGGACGGCGGCGTGTTCATCGACTACCCCGAGAAGCCGCGGATGCTGGGGCTGGACCTGCTCCTGCTGCGCCGCGACGGCTCGCTGCACCGCCTGACCGACGAGGGTCGCGCGGGGCTGATCGACCTTCCGCGCCTGGCCGACGAGCTGTACTACACGGCCCGCGCCTTCCGCATCTTCACCGTGGAGCGCCGCACCGTCGCCCCCGACCTCGCGCTCGCCCTCCTCTCCCTCACCGCCGACGAGCTCGCGGCGAAGATGAGCACGGGCGCGGCGCTGCTGGGGTAGGCGGCGCAACGAGGTCGCATCGACCGAGGCGCGCTCGCACCGCTCCCCCGCTGGCCCTCACCCTGCCGCTGCGCGGCTGTCCCTCTCCCAAAACGACCTGGGAGAGGGACCCGGGGCGCTTCGCGCCGGCTCATTCGTCTCGCGCCGACGTTGCAGCGGGAGCGGCGGAATTTCTTGCGTGCACTGGAATCGCGGCTGCTCCGAAGCCCGTAGTCCGCGAAGGCGGACTACGTGTGGTAGCAGCGGATTCATTAGGCCCTCCCTCCCTCGGCTCTCGTGTCCCCCTCCGCCTCACCGCGCACCTTTCTGCTCCGGCGCGCGGGGCTTACCTTCGTTCGCCCACACCGCACACGTGTAGACACGACCCCCATGCGCCGCGGCGTGACGGGGGCGTCCACTTGCTCGCGCGATCCGTGAACGATTCCATACCGCTGCCGTCGGTGCGGCTGGACGAGCCGTCCGGCGAGCACATCCTGATCGCCGAGGACGATCCCGGGGCGGCCCGCGTTCTCCGGCAGATCCTGCAGCAGATCGGCTACCGGGTGACGGTGGCGCAGGACGGCACGGCCGCGCTGCGCATCCTGGACGAGCAGGGGCCGCCCGACCTGCTGCTGCTGGACTGGATGCTTCCCGGCGTCTCGGGCCTGGAGATCTGCCACCAGGCGCGCACCCGGTGGGACCCGCTGCGCCTGCCGATCCTGATGGTGACGGCGAAGACGGACCCCGAGAGCGTGTACGCCGCCTTCGACGCGGGGGCCAACGACTACGTGGCCAAGCCCTTCCGCGGCGCCGAGCTGCGCGCGCGGATCGCGGCGCACCTGCGCACCAAGCGGCTGGTGGAGGAGCGCGGGAGGATGGAGGACCACCTGCGCGAGCGCGACCGGCTGAGCACGCTGGGGCTGCTCACCAGCGGCGTGGCGCACGACCTGAACAACCCGCTGGCGGTGATCAGCGCCCACGCGCAGATCCTGCTGCGCCGCGCGGCGGACGAGGGGACGCGCGACCAGCTCCGCGAGATCCTGGAGGCGGTGGAGCGCAGCCGGCGCATCGCCGGCGACCTGCTGGGGTTCGCGCGGCGGCACCCGGTGGAGCGCGAGCCGCTGGACGTGGGCGAGGTGGTGCGCGCCACGCTGGCCATGCGCCGCCGCGACCACGAGGCCAGCGGCATCCGCTCCATCGCGCGGATCGCGGCCGACCTGCCGCCGGTGACCGGCGACCGGCACCAGCTCGGGCAGGTGTTCCTGAACATCGTGATGAACGCCGAGCAGGCGCTGCGCGACGGCGGCAGCGAGATCTCGGTGGGGGTGGAGGCGGACGACGCGCGCGAGTCGGTGTCGGTGCGGCTGGGCAACGATGGCCCGCCGATCCCGCCCGAGGCGCTGCCGCACGTGTTCGACCCGTTCTTCACCACCAAGGGGCTGGACGAGGGGACGGGGCTGGGGCTGGCCATCTGCCGGCGCATCGTGCAGGAGCACGGCGGCGAGATCGCCGTGCGCAGCGGCAGCGCGGGCACCGAGTTCACCGTGCGGCTGCCGGTGGCGCACGGGTGAGGCGGCGGGGGCGGCGGCGGAGGATTGAGCGGATGACGAGGGGCGCTTCCACGGGTGGGAGGCGCCCCTGGTTGTTTGGCGAGGTGAGGCGGACACTTTCGCATGCGGCGGCGGCCCCCTCCCCCCGGCCCCCTCCCCGCGCTCCGCGGGGGAGGGGGGGAAGGCAGGGGCGGCGGCTCGATCGCGCTTCGGTCGGCACGGACGCGTGAGGGATGCGCGCCCGGAGGGCCGGGAACGCGGCGGCCCGCCTGCGCCGTCACCTCCGGGGGAGATGATGCGTGGGCGGGCCGGCGTGGGCCCGGCTGCGTTGGGCACGGCGGTATCGTGCCCTACGCAGCGCGCAGCCCGACCCCGCGCAGCGGGGGCACGCCCGAACCGGCTGTTGGTGTTGGCTGTTGGAACGACTTCGGAGAGAAGAGACGACCTACTTCGCGGCGTCGGCGTCGGCGGGTTCGTCGGCGTCGAGCACGCGCACCAGCACGGCGGTGATGTTGTCGCGCCCGCCGCGCTCGTTGGCGCCGATCACCAGCTCGGCCACGCGCTCGGCCAGCTCGCCGCCGCGCACCAGGATGCGGCGCAGCATGCGGTCGGTGAGCATGCCGGTGAGCCCGTCGCTGCAGAGCATCACCAGGTCGCCGGGGAGGAGCGTGCCGGCGTACACGTCGGGCTGGTCGAGCGAGTCGGCGCCGAGCGCGCGGGTGAGCATGTGCGCCAGGTGGTGGCGCCGCGAACCGCGGTCGGTGAGGCGCCCCTCGTCCACCTCGCGCTGCACCCAGGTGTGGTCGCGCGAGAGCTGCGTGAGCTCGCCGTCGCGCAGCACGTAGCAGCGGCTGTCGCCGATGTGGCCCAGGCGAAAGCTGCCGTCGTCGCACATCACCAGCACCGTGAGCGTGGTGCCCATGCCGCGCGTCTCGGGCTTGGCCAGCGAGTAGTTGACGATGCTGCGATGCGCCGCGTGGAAGCTCTCCACCATCGCCTCGGCCAGCATCTCGGTCCTCAGCCCCGCGTCCACCCCCTGCCGCATCGCCGCGCCCACCGCCTCGCTGGCGATGGCGCTTGCGATCTCGCCCGCGGCGTGGCCGCCCATCCCGTCGGCCACCATGAACAGGCCGCGCGGCGCGTCGATCAGGAACGCGTCTTCGTTGTGCGCGCGCACGCGCCCCACGTCGGTGGCGCCGGCGGCCTCCCAGGTCACCTTCACGGGCGGGGCGCCTGGGCCGCGGGCACGTCGGCCGGCACGGGCACGCGCTGGCGCTCGGGCACCGGCTGCCCCATCTGGAACACGGCGTAGGCGGCGAGCGCCAGCAGGATCACGACCAGCAGCGCCAGCCAGAGGGGGAAGCGGAAGCCGCGGCGCTCCTCCTTGAGCGTGCTCTCCCTGGGCGGCGGCACGTAGGCGCGGCGGGCGGCGTCGAGGTCGGCCGAGTCGACCTCCTGGAACTGCAGCTTGACCCCGCCGAAGCGCACGGTGGCGCCGTACGGCAGCGGCGTGGGGACGTTGGGCGCCAGCTTCACCCCCTCGATCGCCGTGCCGTTGATGCTCTCCAGGTCGGTGATGCGCCAGGCGCCCAGGTCGAACTCCAGCCGGGCGTGCCGCGCGCTCACCGAGTCGTCGTCGATCAGCAGCTCGCACCCGCTGGCGCGGCCGATGGTGACCACGGGCGCGGGCACGGGGATCTGCTCGCCGTAGCGCGGCCCGGCGCTGATGCCGAACGACGCGAGCGGGCCGGCCTGCGGGAGGTTGGTGGACATGCGGACGAAGCGCTCCTGACCGTGGAGAACGGTGTTTTGCTGCAACGGTTTGCGGGTCCGCGCCAACGTATCGCGCGCACCCTGCGGCGGCAAGTCGGAACGGCGAGGAGACAGGGTACAGGGGAGAGGAAACACCCGCATCGTACGCCGACTTCGCACCCACCGTCCCGCAGTTGCAGTTCTCCCCCTTCTCCTGCAGTTCGGGAGAAGGGGGCCGGGGGGATGAGGGTCCGTCCTCCGCCCGCACCGCCGCGTGTCTCCGCGACAGGTCGCCGCGCCACGGGGCGCTGGGCTGGATGGCAAACGAGCGTTTCCGCGCAACCCGATGCGGCGCAAGCGGATCACGAAGCGTGGCCGCGGACGGCTGGCGTGCCGGCGCCGCGGCCCGATACCTTCATGAAGCGCCGCACGTCACCCTGCGTCGGCGGTCCGGACGCACGATCCACATCGAACGACTTTCATCATGATCACCACGCGGATACTGAAGACGGCGCTGGCCGGCGCGGTGGCGGTGCTGGCGGCGTGCAGCGACTCCACCGGCAACGACAACCCGGGGCCGGGATCGCTCAGCTTCTCCTACAGCGGCGCACGGGCGGGGGGCTACAGCGCCAACGGCGAGTTCGTGGGACGCGACACCACCTTCACGAAGCAGCCGTTCGCGGTGGGCGCGCGCTCGCGCCAGGCGGGGCAAGGCATGCTGGGGCTGCTGTCGTACCAGCCGGTCACCGCGTCCGCCGGGACCATGGTGGTGATGGCGATGCCGGAGGTTTCCGGCAGCGGCAGCTTCGACTTCGCCGACGAAAGCTGCCTGGACGAGGATTTCACCGCCTGCCCGCTCGGCTTCGTGGTCTTCGACACCAACCCCGACCTGCTGGAAGACGAGAACTCGCAGTTCTTCATCTTCTCCAGCGGCACGGTGAACATCCAGTCCACCTCGGGCGGGCGCCTGCGCGGCACCTTCAGCGGCACCGCCGAGACGCTCTTCGCCGACAGCACCATCACCATCACCAACGGCACCTTCGACGTGCCGGTGCGCAGCGAAAGCTCGCTCGGCCTCAACCGCGCCGCCGCCCGCGCCCGCCTCATGCAGAGCCGCCACGCCAGGCCGTAAACGGCGCGGGGCGATGGGATGATGGAGAAGGGGAGGCGCCCGGCAGTGGGCGCCTCCCCTCTCGTTTTCAGAAAAGCCCGCGCCCCGAAACCGCTGCTGAGCAGGGCGATTGAAATCGCTGCAACAACTACACGAAGTCCGCCTTCGCGGACTACCGGCATCGGTTCAGCCGCGGCACCGGGGCCCGCAAGAAGCCCCGCTGCTCCCGATGTAGCCCTCGACCGAGATGAAGTAGCCGGCGCGAAGCGCCCCAGGTCCCTCTCCCAGGTTGTTTTGGTTGTTTTTGGGAGAGGGACAGCCGCGAAGCGGCAGGGTGAGGGCCCGCCGGCGCCGCGGGGCGCGCTCGACATCTCCCCCTCACCCGGAACCCCACATCCCCCGTCCGGGTGTTATCTTCCTGGCCCGGCCATTCACCGCCGGCTCCCGTCGCACCCCAGCCGCACCCATCGTGAAGATCCCCCTCCTGGCCGCCATCGCGGCGGCCGTGGCGTTCGCCGTGCCGGCGCGCGCGCAGGACACCGTTCCGCCCGACACCGCCCGGCGCGACACCCAGTCGATCCCGCCGGCCCCGAAGGACACCGTCCGCTTCGGCAAGCGCGGCGCGCCGGCGGACAGCGCGCGGGCGGCGGCTCCGGCTCGCGGCGTGTTGGCGGACAGCGCGCGGGCGCACGGCGCACGGCCCAGGCGCGCGCCGGTTCCGCGGGCGGCGCCGCCGAGCCCGCGGCCGCGCGCGGGGGCTCGCGTGAGCGCCCGCGCCCGCCCCGGCCCGCGCGTGTGCGCGGGGGGTGACGTGACGCTGGGCACCAACCTCGACACCACCTGGGTCTTCACCTCGTCCGGCCGGCTCGGCCGCCGCGTGCCGGCGTTCCCCAGCCCCGATTCGCTGCTGGCGCCGCTCAAGCCGCTGCTGGTGGATGCCGACGTGGCGCTGCTGAACGTGGAAAGCGCGATCGGCGAGGGCCCGGTCGGGCGCCGGAAGTGCGCGCCGAACTCGACGGCCTGCTTCGCCTTCCGCTCGCCGGTCGCGGCGGCGGGGGCGCTGGGCCGCGCGGCGGGGGGGAAGCCGGTGGTGGGGAACGTGACCAACAACCACGCGCGCGACGCCGGCGACAGCGGATGGTACGCCACCATGCGCCACCTGGAGGGCGCCGGCGCCCGCGTAACCGGCGCCGACACGCTCGCCACGCCGGTGGTGACCGCCGCGGGCGACACCGTCGCCTTCCTGGGCTTCAGCCCGTTCATCGGCCCCGACTCGCGCAACTTGGCGGCGGTGCGGCGGCACGTGGCCCGTGCGGCGGCCCGGTACCGCTACGTGGTGGTAAACGCCCACCTGGGCGCCGAGGGGCGCGGCGCGCAGCACACCCCCAACCGCACCGAGATCTTCCTCGGCGAGGACCGCGGCAACTCCGTCGCCTTCGCGCACGCCGCGATCGACGCCGGGGCGCGGGTGGTGTTCGGCCACGGCCCCCACGTGATGCGCGCCGCCGAGTGGTACCGAGGCGGGCTGATCTTCTACTCGCTGGGCAACCTGCTGACGTACGGCCCGTTCACCCTGTCCGACCCGATGAACCGCGGCGCGATCGCCTGCGCCGACCTGGGGCCCGCCGGCGGCGTGCTGGGCGCCGAGCTGCGCTCCACCCGCCAGACCCCGCCCGGCCTCGCGCGCCCCGACACCGCCGGCGTGGCCGCCACGCTGGTGGACGCGCTCGGCGCCCAGGACTTCCCCGCCACCGCCGCGCGCGTGGCGACGAACGGCGTGATCTCGCCCCCCGGCGCGACAGGCGCGCCCGGCGCGACGGGTCCGATCGGGGCGCGTCCGGCGCCTGGCCGGCAGGTGGCGCGTCCCCGCGCGGGCGAGCAGCGGCGGCCGAGGTAGCCCGGACGCCGCGGGCGAATCGGCCTCGCAGAGGGACGGACCCAGCGCGGCCAAAAGGCTCCGCGGAGTAGACGATCATCCGCCGCGGGGCTGCCGAACGGGCGGAGAAGCCCCCGCGTCGTGCGCTTCGCACGAGTACCCCACCGTGGCGTTAGGGCCAATTCTGGCGTGTCCAGGTGGGGGCGGGCGCGCGCGGAACTTCAAATGTAGCAAGGATGTACAAGGTCGGCGGCAACCAGATTCCGACGTGGAGAGCAGGTCTTTCAGTCCCGGCGGGCGAGTGGGCGCTGAACAAAGCTCTGGCGATTCCGGGCGAGTTGCCTCATTATTCAGTTACACGCGTAAATAGCCACTGCTCCACCAGCGCTCCCTTGGCGCCGGACGTGGCGCATGGCGCAATCCACTTGCACCTGGGACGCATCGCCGCACCCGGTGCCCGGGATCTGCCGCGGCGGGCCCCGGTGGGCGCGCCAGACACGCACACACACTCCGTGGGAGCCGCTCAAAATGGCCGCACCTGCAACCGGAAAGCCGGCGCGCAAGCCCAGGCGCCGCTGGCGCTGGCACGTCCCCCCCGCGCTGGTGCACGGGAACGAGTCGCTCGAAGGCACCGAGCTGCTGGAGGAGTTCACCGGCGCCATGGGGCTCGCGCTCTGGCAGAGCGCGCGCGACGTGACCCTGTGGGCCCTCGTGCGCGAGCCCGAGGAGCGCCTCGGGCTCTTCCAGCCCGGCGCCCACGAGCAGCGGCTGCGCCAGATCGAGCTGGCCGGCGTGGACGCGGCCATCGACGCGCCGCTGCGCACCCTGGCGCGGATCACCCGCGACCCGGGCGCCATCGACGAGGGAGACGTGCTGAGCGCCTGCCACGACGTGTCGATGTGGGCCGAGCAGAACGAGAAGCCGGGCACCGCGACCGCCTTCGCGCAGGCCGGCGCGCTGGCCTCTCCCACCAATGCCGCGGCCGGGTTCCGCGTGGGCAAGCTGGCGCGCAACAAGGGCGAGTATCCGCGCGCCGAGAGCTGGTTCCGCCGCGTGATCGGCCTGGGGCGGCAGGCCAAGGACTGGGCCAGCTACGCCGAGGCCTTCGTGGGTCTGGGCAACCTCTACACGAAGCGCGGCAACCACCCCGCCGCGAAGCGCTTCCACATCCGGGGGCTGCGCGCGGCCAAGCGCCACGGCCTGCGCGACATCCAGGGCCGCGCGTACCACGACCTGTTCGTGATCGCGGTGTACAACAACGAGCCGGTGGAGGCGCTCGAGGCGGCCCGCGGCGCGTTCAAGGCGTACGGGCCCAGCCACGAGCGCCTGCCGGTGCTGGCGCACGACCTGGGGTACTTCTGGCTGACCCGCGGCCGCTTCGAGATGGCGCTGCGCGTGTGCAAGGCGGTGCTGCCGCACATCACCAAGCCCCACGAGCGCCTGCTGACCGTGGCCGACATCGGCCGTGCCGCGGGCGCGGCGGGCGACCGCGCCGAGTTCGACTGGGCGTGGGACGAGGTCTGGAACTTCGCGGGCGACTGGTACAACCGGCAGAACGCGGCGCAGGCGCTGCTCGACCTCTCCCGCGGAGCCATCAGCCTCAAGGACTGGGCGCGTGCCGAGCGCGCCGCCAGCCTCTCCCGCGACGTGGCCGTCCGCACCGGCGAGAGCCGCGTGGTGATCGAGGTCGAGCCGGTCCTCGACCAGGCCACGCGCAAGCGGGTCGTGGAGACCGCGATCGAGCCCGCCGCCGGCGACCAGGAAGCTGCCGACAGCGACACCCTGGCCGCCGACCTGCTGCGCCTGCTGGCCGTCCCGCGCCGCTAGCACGGCAGCGTCGCGAGACACAAACGCAGAGCCGCCGCCCGGGATCGATCCCGGGCGGCGGCTCTGCGTTTGACGTTCGACCGTGTGGCAAAGCGGTTTCCAGCGGCGTCACGTCCGCCGGCCGAATTGTGCAGACGCTGTCTGCACAATTCGCTGTAAGCCCTGGCCTCCCGCCGGCGGCGGCGGACGCTCGCAAGCGGCGGCAGACGCCGTTCTCCCCCTTCTCCTGCAGTTCGGGAGAAGGGGGCCGGGGGGATGAGGGCACGGTGGCACGATGCGCGCTATTGCGTGAGTCTGGCTCACCTCTACGTTTCAGCGTGGAGTATCCGTCCAGACCTGCCCCGGCCCTGCGCGAGGGCCCGCAAACCCGTGTAGAGGAACGGTTTTCGATGACTGACCAGAACGCCCGGAACGCCCCGAGCGAGGAGGAGTCGCGCGAGGTCGCGGAAGCCGCGCGGGAGACCGAGTGGACCGCGCCGAGCTTCGTCCGTGAGCTGTTCCTCGGCAACTTCCGGCTGGACCTGATCCATCCCTACCCGCGGCAGGCCCCCGAGGACAAGGCGAAGACCGACGCGTACATCGCCAAGCTCCGCCGCTTCATGGAAGACGTCGACTCCGACGCCATCGACCGCACCGGCGAGCTCCCGGAAGAGGTGGTGCAGGGGCTGCGCGAGCTGGGCGCCTTCGGCCTCAAGATCCCCGAGGAGTACGGCGGCATCGGGCTGAGCCAGGTGGGCTACGGGCGCACCGTGGGCATGGTCACCAGCAAGGACGGCAACCTCACCGCGCTCCTCTCGGCGCACCAGTCGATCGGCCTGCCGGGGCCGCTGAAGATGTTCGGCACCCCCGAGCAGAAGAAGAAGTACCTGCCGCGCCTGGCCGCCGGTGCCATCTCGGCGTTCGCGCTCACCGAGAGCGGCGTGGGGAGCGACCCGTCGGCGCTCTCCACCACCGCCACGCCCACCGAAGACGGCACCGCCTTCATCCTGAACGGCGAGAAGCTGTGGTGCACCAACGGCACCATGGCCGAGCTGCTGGTGGTGATGGCGCGCACGCCCAACAAGGTGAAGAACGGCAAGGAGATCCCGCAGATCACCGCCTTCATCGTGGAGACCGACATGCCGGGGGTGGAGATCACCCACCGCTGCCGGTTCATGGGGCTGAAGGCGCTGCAGAACGCCGTCATCACCTTCGACAACGTGCGCATCCCGCGCGAGAACATCATCTGGGGCGAGGGGAAGGGGCTCAAGCTCGCGCTGATGACGCTCAACACCGGCCGCCTGACGCTGCCGATGAGCGCCGCGTATGGCGCCAAGATCGCCGTCGAGGTGGCGCGCAAG
>DASQLJ010000322.1:0-3657 GCA_035630095.1 Longimicrobium sp. | reverse complement strand
GTAGATGCAGAGGCGGTAGTTGGCCGCGTTGTACTCGGCCGTGCCGTCGGTCATCTCCACCACCAGCCCGCCCGGGCGGCGGATCATCAGCGGCAGGAGGAAGTGGCTGGTGACCAGGTGCGTCTCGATCCCCAGCCGCATCATCCGCAGGCCGCCCTCGAGCGAATGCTCCCAGACGGGCACGTTCCACTCGGTGAGCAGCTCGCCCCCCCAGATATCGTTCACCAGCACGTCCAGCCGCCCGTGCCCGCCGTCGATCGTGGCCGCGAGCGCCCGCACCTGCGCGGGGTCCAAGTGGTCGACGCGCACGGCGATCCCCTCGCCTCCGGCCGCGCTCACCGCATCGGCGGTCTCCTCGATCGTCTCGGGGCGGTCGTACTCCGAGCGTTCGCTGCGCGTCGTGCGACCGGTGCAGTAGACCGTCGCCCCGGCCGCGCCCAGCTCGATCGCGATTCCCCGACCCGCGCCGCGCGTGGCCCCCGCGACCAGCGCGACCTTTCCGGAAAGTGGCAGCGTCATCCCTGATTCGTCGACGTGAACGTGTGTGCGGATGGAACTCAGTGCGGCGGCAGCGGGGATCTACATGGGCGGCTGAAGCCGCGGCTGGAACAATGGGAAGCCTCGCAAACAGCGCGAGGCTGCTGGACGGCGCCCTCGATCCGGGCATGCACCGGCGCGCACCGCGGCTCGGCCCGCGGCGCGCACAGAGAAGTCGCGCAGGAGGTCGCGCTCCGCCGTCGCGCTCACGGCTGCGGACCGCGCTCCGCCCGTTCGCGGGCCATCTCCAGGTACATCGCCTCCACCTTCTCGCGCGCCCACGGCGTCTTGCGCAGGAACTTGAGGCTGGAGCCCAGGCTGGGGTCGCTCCGGAAGCAGCGGATCGCGACTCGCTCTCCCATCCGCTTCCAGCCGACGTGCTCCACCAGCTCGGTCAGCATCCGCTCGAGCGTCACCCCGTGCATCGGGTCGTGCGAGTGGTCGCGCGGCGTGGTCATGGCGATTCGGGGGAGGTGACGTCGAGCGGCATGTCCGCGCGCCTCAATCGCGGCGCCGCTCGGGCATCGATCGCTGGATGCGCGCCAGCACGCGCCCCAGCGGGAGCGACGGCTTCCCCGGGAGGATGTTCCACTGGTTCACCACGACGATCAGGTCCTCTTCGGGGATGGCGACCGGGAACTGGCCGCCGAAGCCGGAGCCGGCCCACATCACCTTCGTGCTGTCCGCCGGGTTGCGGTAGAG
Organism: Longimicrobium sp.; assembly: GCA_035630095.1. Lineage (GTDB taxonomy): Bacteria > Gemmatimonadota > Gemmatimonadetes > Longimicrobiales > Longimicrobiaceae > Longimicrobium. The sequence goes on along the minus strand of DASQLJ010000322.1, from coordinate 2,418 downwards.
CCACCACTTGTAGCCGTAGTGGGCGCGCCCCGGCCCGCTGCCCACCGCCACGGCCGGCGCCACCGACTGCCGCACCCAGTCCTGGCTCACCACCTGGCGGCCGTTCCACGCGCCCTGGCGCAGGAAGAGGTACCATAACCTCGCCAGGTCGTCGGCCGCGAGGTAGAGGCCGCCCTCGGTGTCGGCCAGGCCGGCCGGCGTGCGCTTCCAATACCAGTCACGGATGCCGAGCGGCCCGAACAGGTGGCGCGCGGCGTACTCCTCGATGTCCACGCCGGTGGCGCGGCGGAACACGTGCGCCAGGAGCTGGCTGGCGCCGCTGTTGTAGTTGAAGCGCGTCCCCGGCTCTTCCATCATCCGCCGGTCGATGGTGAACTTGACCCAGTCGTAGCTCCCCTCCAGGCCGATGGCGGTGTTGGTCGAGTCGCCGTACGGCTTGGCCTCGTCCCAGTCGATCCCCGCGGTCATCGTGAGCAGGTGGCGCACCGTCATCCGCCGCTTGCGCTCGTCCACGTTCGCCACGGTGCCGCTGTCGAAGAACGACAGCACCGGCGTGTCGAGCGACGGGAACTCGCCCCGCGTGACCGCCGTGCCGATCACGATGGAGGTGATGGTCTTGGTCACCGACTGCAGCGTGTGGAGGTCGCCCCGCCGGTAGTACGGGTGCCACCACGCGCTGAAGTAGTTGTACGGGCTGGCGCGGTCGTGCGTGCGCAGCGTGGTGGCCAGCCGCGCCGAGTCGCCGTAGATGCTGTCGTAGTTCTGGCTGTAGCGCCGGTCGAACGCCATCCGGCCGCGGCGGATCACCAGGAAGCGGTCCACGTGGCCGTAGCGCCCGCTGCGGATCTCCGCGTCGATGCTGTCGAGCACCGCGGCGTTCAGCCCCAGCGACTGCGGCGAGGCGGTCTGCCAGCGCTCGGCGGGGAAAGGCGCCTGCGCCCGCGCGCCCGGCGCGGCGGCGGCGATCAGCGTGGCGGCGAGCGCCGCGGCGGCGCGGAATCGTGTCATGCAAGCTCCTGTGGGGCGGATCGGGACCAGGGGGGCGGCGGACGGTGGGTTGGCCGGCAGACCGGGGATTTTTCGCGGATGCGCGCAACGTCGTCCGAAGACGGAATACCCGGGACGAAAAACCCGGGGCGGAAACCCGGGGCGGAAAACCCGGGGCGGAAAACCCGAGACGGAATATGCGAGTGAACTCGCGGCTACAACGGCACGCAGTCCGCCTTCGCGGCGCCTTCGCGGACTTCAACAGCGATCCACGTCGGATCACGACGCCCGACGTGGTTCGATACAGCGGGACGAGCGGATTCGAGATACAGATACTCGGACCCGGATCAGATACAAGTCCCCTGGTGCAGAAGTGCCCGCCGGCGGCCGGAAGCGTACGATCACGGGTGCTGCGGCGCACGAAGGGCGCATCGAACTCGCATCCGGCGACGATGATCGCACGCGGAGAAGGGGACGAGCGAAGAGCGTCGCTGCTTCCTCTGCTCCTCTGCTGCTCTGCGTGAGCCCGCCGTTGCCGTCCGCCGAACCCGCTACTTCACCCCCGCCAGGCCGAGCACCAGCAGCAGCGCCCACTGCGTTCCCTTCTCGCTCCCCCGCGAATCCCAGCTCTCCGCGAGCGAGTGCGCGCCTTGGCCCGTTCCGCCCGCGTCGATGGTGAGCGACGAGATCCCCATCGAGATGGGGATGTTGGCATCGGTGCTCGAGGCGTGGGCGGGCGGGTTGAAGCCCAGGCGCTGGCCGGCGGCGACGGCGATGCGCACGATCGGCGACTCGGCGGGCTGGGTGCCGGCGGGGCGGGTGCCGGTGCGCTGCACGTCCACCGTGAGCCGCACGGTGGAGGCGGGCCAGCGGCCGTTCTCGTCGGCGAGCGCCTGGCGCACGGCGGCGTGGAAGCGCGCGTCCACCGAGTCGAGCGCGGCGGCGTTCTCGGAGCGCATGTCCACCAGCATGCTCGCCTCGGCCGCGATGGCGTTCACCGAGGTGCCGCCCTCCACCACGCCCACGCTGAAGGTGACACGCGGGTCCGCCGGCACTCGCATGTCGGAGATCCTGGCGATCGCGCGGCCGAGCGCGTGCACCGGGTTCGCGATACCGAAGGCGCCGTAGCTGTGGCCGCCTGGTCCCTTGAACGTGACCCGGTACCGGTGGCTGCCGACGGCGATGTGTGAGATGCCGAGCCCCGTGCCGTCCACCGAGACGAAGCGATCGATCTGCCCTTTCAGCGTCTCGTTGAAGAGCGCCTTCACGCCCCGGAGATCCCCGAGGCCCTCCTCGCCCACCGTCCCCACGAACGTGATTGTGCCCGGCGTCGTGACGTTGGCCGTGTTCATCGCGCGGACGACGGCGAGCAGCACCGCCAGGCCGCGGCAGTCATCGCCGATGCCCGGTCCCTTCAGCACGCTCTTCTCG
>DASQLJ010000321.1:0-6311 GCA_035630095.1 Longimicrobium sp. | reverse complement strand
CGCTGCGCTCCGGGCCGGGCTTCGCGCGCCGTAGGCAACGATACCGCCGTTGCCAACGGCGCCGAGCCGCCGGCGCGCCATGGCCCGCTCGTTCCCGCGGCGCCGGACGCGTGCGCGCCGGCGTCTCGGCCCTCCGGGCGCGAATCCCTCACGCAATCCGCTCGCGGAACGGAGTGCGTGGGATCCTTGTCAGTCGTCGGCGCCGGGGTCCTTCTCGCGCGCCACCTCGGCCTTCACGGCGGCCGGCGCGTCGGCGAGCGCCTCGCCCTCGTCGGTGTCCACGGCGGGGAGCGCCAGGGTGAAGGTGCTGCCGCGCCCCGGCGCGCTCTCCAGCGTCAGCCGGCCGCCCAGCAGCTCCGCCGTCCGCCGGGCCACGGAGAGGCCCAGCCCGGTGCCGCCCACCTCGCGCCGGTTGTGCTGCTCCACCTGCCAGAACGGGGCGAACACGCGCTCGTGGTGCTCGGAGGCGATGCCGATCCCGGTGTCCACGATGCGCAGCAGGTGGTGCGAGCCTTCGCGGACCCCCTCGACGCGGATCTCGCCCTCGTCGGTGAACTTCACCGCGTTCGTAACCAGGTTGCGCAGGATCTGCTGCACCTTCTCGGGCTCCACCTCCACGATCGCCGGCTCGCCGGGGAGCCGCACCTCGAAGCCGAGCCGCTTCTGCCGCGCCAGCGGCTGCAGCAGCGCCGCGGCCTTGCGCACCACGTCGCGCAGGTCCACCCGGCGCAGGCGCACCGTCTCGCTCCCCGCCTCCATCCGCGAGAAGGCCAGGATCTCGTCGATGATCCCCTCCAGGTGCCGCGCGCACTCCTTGATGCGGTCCAGGTGCGCGCGCTGGCGGTCGCTCACCGCGCCGCCGATCCCCGCCTGCAGCAGGTCGGCGTAGCCCAGCACGGCGTTGAGGGGTGTCCGCAGCTCGTGGCTCATCACCGCCAGGAACTCGCTCTTGGCGCGGCTGGCCTCCTGCGCGGCGGCGAAGAGGCGCACGTTGCTGATGGAGAGCGCCGCGCGCTGCGCGAAGTCCTCGGCGGTGGCCAGGTCGTTGCGCGAGTAGTGCCGGTCGGCGCACACCAGCGTCACGGCGCCCAGGCTCTCCGAGCGCGACACCAGCGGCACCGCGATCACCGACCTCAGCCCCAGCGCGCGCACCAGCGCCGCGTGCTCGGGCCCCGAGGTGGCGCCCGCCAGCCACTCGTCGGTGGCGCGGGGCACGTACACCGGCTTCCCCGTGCGCAGCGCCACCGCGGCGGGCTCGGGCGAGCCGGTGCCCAGGGGGAACTCGGCGCGCAGCACGTCCAGCAGGGGGCAGCGGCCGTCGTCCTGGTGCGCCGCGGCGGTGCGCTCCACGCGGCCGTCCTCCTCGCGCACGTCGATCAGGCACCAGTCGGCCAGCTCGGGGACGGCGAGCTGCGCGAGGGTGGCCAGGGTGGCGTGGTAGTCGAAGCTGCTGGAAAGGACGGCGCTCACGTTGGAGAGGAAGCGCGCGCGGCGGGCCTCGGCCTCGGCGTGGCGGCGGGCGGCCTGGTCGGCCTCGCCCTGGCGGCGGCGCTCCTCGGCCAGGCGCCGGTCGGTCACGTCGCGCAGGCTCACCAGGAAGGCGGGCTCGTCCTCCCACTCCATCTCCACCGCGCGCAGCTCGGCGGCGGCGAGCTCGCCGCCGCGGCGCACCACGTCGATCTCGGTGGTCTCGCCGGCCAGGGTGGGAAAGCCGAGCTCCTCCCCCTCCAGCTCGCGCGCGGTGCGGCCGAAGAGCCGCGCCGCCGCCGGGTTGGCGAAGCGCACCACGCCGTCGCGGCCCACGATCACGATCCCGTCGGCCAGCCGGTCGATGATCCCCTTCAGCCGCTCCTCGGAGCGCGGCGCCGCCGGGGGGAGGCGCCGTCCCGCCGGGTTCATCCTTCGCCCCGCTCCTCGTTCTCCGCGTGCGACACCAGGTCGCCGGCGAGGAAGGTGGGGTTCCCGCTGAGCACGCCGCTCACGTCGCGGAACGGCCCCCCGATGTGCATCCCCGCGCCGTCGATGGTGTACTCGCGGATGTCGTGGTCGTGCGCCGAGCCGCGCATCTTCAGCACCGCCAGCCCGCGCCGCATCGAGCCGTAGCTCTCCACGTAGCGCAGCAGGATGATGGTGTCGGTGAGCGTGCTGATGTGCTTCTCGGTCACGCTGGTGCCGCCCATCAGCGAGGGGGTGGTGCTGGTGAACAGCCCCGCCGTCTCCTTCAGCTTCAGGAAGGAGGTCAGCGAGATCACGAACTCGCGGAACGAGCGCACGCTGGTCACCCGCTCCAGCGCCGAGAGCGAGTCCACCGCCACCCGGTGCGGCTTGAACTGCTCGATGGTGTCGCGCATCAGCACCAGGTGGTCCTCCATCGCCATGGCGTGGGGGTAGCTGTTCACCACCTTCAGCCGCCCGTCCCGCTCCATCCCCTCGAAGTCGAACCCCCAGGCGGCGGCGTTGCGGTAGAGCTGGTCGCGGCTCTCCTCGAAGGCGAAGAGGAGCGAGCGCTCCCCCGCCTCCCAGCCGGCGGCCAGGTACTGCGTGGCCGTCAGCGTCTTCCCCGTCCCCGTCGCACCCGAAAGGAGGATGATCGAGTCGCGGAAGAAGCCGCCGCCGCACATCCGGTCGAGCTCGGCGTTGCCGGTGCCCAGCCGCACGCTGCTCGAGCCCTGCGTGAGCGTGAGCACGATGATCCCCGAGCCGGTGATGGTGAACGGCCACTCGCCCCGCTGGTGCGCCGCGCCGCGCATCTTCAGCAGCTCCAGCGTGCGGCGGCGGCGCTCGTCCACCAGCAGGTTGCGCAGGATGATCACGTTGTCGGCCACGAACTCCTCCACCCCGAAGCGGCTCACCTCGCCGTACTCCTGGGTGCGCTCGCTGGTGAACACCAGCGTCACCCCCAGCGCCTTGAGGCGGCTGACGATGCGGTAGAGCTCGCCGCGCAGCAGCGCGTGCTCGCGGAAGAGGACGAAGAGCGCGTTCAGCGAGTCGATCGACACCCGCGTGGCACCGGTGCGCTTCACCGCGTGCTCGATGCGCGAGAGGAGGGCGCCCAGGTCGAACTCGCCCACCACGGTGGTGGGCTGCTCGGCGTTGGGCGAGGCGTCCACGAAGCTCCACATCCCCTGCTCCTCCCACGCCGGCACGTTCCACCCCATCGAGGCCACGTTGCGGCGGATGTCGTCCACCGTGTCCTCGAAGGTCACGAACACCCCCGGCTCGCCGCGCTCGATCCCCGCCACCAGGAAGTGCGCGGCGAACACCGTCTTGGCGCTCCCGGCGGTGCCGGCCACCAGCGTGGCGCGGTGCAGCGGCAGGCCGCCGTCGGCCACGTGGTCGAAGCCGGGGATCCCCGTCGCGATCTTCTCGATGGGCCGCAGTGCTGCCGTCATGCGTCGGTCAGGGAGAGGGGGTCGGGCCAGCCGGGGGCCATCCCCAGCCCGCTGAGCACCTTGCCGGCGTCGGACAGGTCGCCGGTGATGCGGCGGCGCGGCTCGGGCGACTCCTTCACCACCGTGGGGGTGGTGAGGATGCGCTCGCGCTCGGCGGCGTCGGGCTGGCGCGTCACGTCCACCAGCGCCACCTCCCACTCGTCGCCCAGCGCCTGCGCGCAGATCCGCCGCAGGCTGGCGTGCGCCTGCTGCGAGCGCGCGGTGTCGCCGGCCACGTACAGGGTGAAGCGGTGTCGGCTCATCGGGTGCGGCGAGGTGGCGTCCGGCGCCGCGCGGCGGCGAGCCGGGTACGATGGAACGGAGGGTCTTTATTGCGGGAATCGGGCCGCGGGCGCGGGGCGCGCCCGCAACGGCGCGGGGACGGACGGCTCAATGCGGGGATGGGCGGCGCAATCGCGGGGCGCCCGGCGCGGATGCGACGAGGCTCGCCCCGGCACGGGTGCCGGGGCGAGCCTTGGGGGCTGCGTCGCGTGCCGCCGGAACGGCTTAGGGAACGACGGTGCTGCCGCCGCCGCCGGGGCCGCCGCCGCCCGGGATGCTGGGGCCGGTGGTCAGGGTCAGCTCGGTGAGCCGCGGAAGCTCGGTCACCCGCGGCGTCTCCCAGGGCTGGCGCGGGGACGCGGCGGACGTATGCGTGGTGCTGTGGGGCATCGGAGTGTCTTCGGGAAGTGACTGGTGCCGGGGGCGCGAGCGGCGCGAACGGCGAAGGAGGTGCGCCGGTGGGTGGCTGCGACTTGTAGTGTAGCAACCCGGGCCCCGGTTCGCAATGGACCTGACGCAAAGTCGTTGCGCCGTGGCGCCGGCCGCCACCGCTCAGGTGTCGAGGGTGGCGGGCTCGGCGGTGCGCAGCACGGGCGTCTGGTCGGCCGCGGCGGCGGCTTCCAGGTTCAGCCGGATGATCACCCCCAGCAGCTCGCGCGCGGTGTGCGGCGAGAAGGTGGGCGAGTGCGGCAGCACCAGCGGGAGCACGGCGTGCGGGCCCAGCGCGGTGCGCGCCGCCCGGGTCAGCAGCACCGGCTGGCTGCCGTCCAGCGCGGCCAGCCCCGCGGCGTCCTCGGCCAGCACCACGCGGATGCGCTCGGGGGTGTCGTCGGCGTACATCGCCCGCATGCGGTCGCCGAACGACTCCTCCACCGCCACCACGGTGAGCGGCGCCTCGCGCAGCTGCTTCTGGATCGTCTCCACCACCTCGGGGTTCACGGTGAGCACCACCGCGGGGATCCCCACGTTCTCGGCGGCCTTGCGCACCAGCCGGGCGTGGTAGCTGGTGGTGACCACCAGGTCGCAGCCACGCAGCTCGTCCTCGACCCAGTGGAACTCCACCGAGCGCTCGGGGCGGGGGAGGGGGACGGGCGAGATGCTCACCGGGTACGGGTTCAGGCCGAACTGCTCGGCCAGCTCGCCGGTGTAGGCCGTCATCTGGTCCACGTTGCTCTCCACGCAGGCGCAGCGCAGGGTGCGCGTCTGCGTGCAGCGGCGGATCAGCTCGGGGACGTCGGCGATGGTGAGGCGGCGCTTCCACGCCTCCACCAGCACGCCGGCCAGCCAGCGCGCGGTCTCGGCCAGCAGCTCGCCGCCGAACTGGTCCTGCGGGGCCAGGTACACGCCCGAGCGGCCGCGCACCTCCACCAGCCCCTCGGCCTCGAGCGTGCGGTAGGCCTGCGCCACCACGCGGTGGTCCACCCCCATCTCGCGCCACAGGGTGCGGATGCTGGGAAGGCGGTCGCCCGGGCGGAGCTGGCCCAGGTGCAGCGCGTTCAATATGCGGTCCCGGAGACGGTCGCTGAGCCCGGAATCGGGTTCCATCGAGTGCACTCCCTGGGCGGAGTCGGGGTGGATGGCTGGACGCAAAGCGCGTGAATGTAGCACACGCCCGTCAATTTCGCGCCTGTTCGGCGGATTGCAACGCCCGTGGCCCCCCTTTCGTGACGGCGGGGGGCCGCGGGGCCGCTTGCGGCGCGCCCCGAGGGGGCGTAGCGTGCCCTTCGCACGGCGCGCGCGGCCGGCCCCGCGGGCGCCGCGTCGGCCGCAGCCCCGGCAAAGTGGAGCAGCTCGCATTTCCCCGCGCCGCCTTGCGCCCACCCCCGCCCCGACATACTCTGCAACCAGGGACTCGCGCCCGCTGGCGTGCTCTCTGCGTACGTGGAACGGACCAGAAGAGAACGGAGATCCCTAGTTTGTTCGCCAAAAGCCCGCCCGCACCCCAGCAAAAGCTGAGGGGCGCGGGCGCTCCGCGCGGGGGCTACCCCCACGCCCTCCCCCGCTCCGGCGAGAGATGACGCTCGGACCAGTTCTGGTCGTTCTCCTTCTCATCCTCCTCACCGCGCTCTACGTCGCCGCCGAATTCGCCGCGGTGTCGGTGCGCCGCACCCGCATCCGGCAGCGCGCCGAGGGAGGCGACGCGGCGGCCAGGCAGCTCCTCCGGGTGATCGATCGGCCGGAGTCGCTGGACCGCTACATCGCCGCCTCGCAGATCGGCATCACGCTCACCAGCCTGATCCTGGGCGCGTACTCGCAGGCCACCATCGCCGTGGAAGTGGCGCCGCTGCTGGAGCGCGTGGCCGGCCTGGGCCCCGAGGCGGCCCGGTCCACCGCCAGCGCGACGGTGCTGCTGGTGCTCACCGTGCTGGCCATGGTGCTGGGCGAGCTGATCCCCAAGTCGCTCGCGCTCCAGTTTCCCACCGCCGTCGCCCTGCGCACAGTGCGACCCATGCGGTGGTCGCTCGCGCTCTTCTCGCCCTTCATCGGCTTCCTGAACGGGAGCGGCGCGGCAGTGCTCCGGCTGATGGGCATCCCCCACGCGGGCCACCGCCACATCCACTCGCCCGAGGAGATCGATCTGCTAATCGCCGAGAGCCG
>DASQLJ010000320.1:0-3348 GCA_035630095.1 Longimicrobium sp. | reverse complement strand
AAAAATTTCGATACTCAGCGCATTCCGAGCCTGCAGCCACTCGTCGACGAGCCTGGCGCTGCCGCAGTCGTCGGAGCCCGCGCCGAACGTCCGGGCGTTCAGGTTGCAACCAAATCGACGAAGAGCCCGAAAAAAGGCGATTCAAACTGCCGAATCGCCTTTTTTCGACCTCTCCCGAACTGCGGGAGAGGTGGCCGGGCCGCCTGCGGTGCGGTTTTCCCATCTCCAGTGCGGAAGAAGCCCGCCGAACCGCACCCCAGCCGTCCCTCGCGCAGTTCCCCCCTTCTCCTGCAGTTCGGGAGAAGGGGGCCGGGGGGATGAGGGGCGGTCGCGCGGTCCGGGCGGCGCGACTATCTTCCCGGCCCTTCGGCGGCGGTGGTGCGTCGGCCGTGATTGGCGGGCGGGTGGAGGGTGGTGCGGGGCGACGGCGGCGAGGGACTGGCGCTGACGACGACGACGGGGGGTGCGGATGGACGACGGAGGGGCGCGGGTTGCGGGCGAGCTGGCGGGGAAGACGGTGGTGGTCACCGGCGCCTCGCGGGGGATCGGGCTGGAGGTGGCGCGGCTGATGGCGCGGGCCGGCGCGTGGGTGGGGATGGTCGCGCGCGGCGGCGACGGGCTTTCCGCCGCCGCGGCGGAGGTCGGCGGCCACGCCATCCCCGGCGACGTGGGCGAGGCGGCGGGGGTGCACGCGCTGGCCACCTACGTCACCGAGCTGCTGGGCGACGCGCCCGACATCCTGGTGAGCAGCGCCGGCGCCTTCACCCTCGCCCCGATCGCCGAGACCGACCCGGTGGACTTCGAGCGGCAGCTCGCGGTGAACCTGCGCGGGCCGTTCCTGCTCATCCGCGCCTTCCTGCCGCTGATGCTGCGGCGCCGCTCGGGGCACCTGATCCACCTGGGCTCGGTGGCCGGGCGGGTGGCGTTCCCCGAGAACGGGGCGTACGGCGCCAGCAAGTTCGGCCTGCGCGGGCTGCACGAGGTGCTGCTGCAGGAGGTGCGCGGCACCGGCGTGCGCGCCACGCTGGTGGAGCCCGCCGCCACCGACACCTCGCTGTGGGACGCGATCGACCCCGGCACGCGCCCCGGGCTGCCGCCGCGCGCGGCCATGCTCCGCGCCGAAGACGTGGCGCGCGTGGTGATGTTCGCCGCCACGCAGCCGCGCCACGTACAGATCCCCACCATCGCGGTCGAGGCCGCGGGCTGACGGTTGCCGATGTTTCTGCTGAACGTGAAGGCGCACTACGACGCCGCGCACTTCCTGCGCAACTACAAGGGCAAGTGCGAGAAGCTGCACGGCCACCGCTACGAGGTGGAGGCCGGGATGGCGTTCGACGACGTGGGCGAGGGCGGGATGGCCTACGACTTCGGCGACGCCAAGCGCGTGCTGCGCGAGATCGCCGGGCGGCTCGACCACGAGAACATCAACGACCTGGAGCCGTTCACCACGCTGGAGCCCAGCGCCGAGAACCAGGCCCGCTGGATCTTCGAGCAGATGCAGGAGGGGCTCGGCGAGCTGGCCCCGCACCTGGCCTACGTGCGCGTGTGGGAGACCCCCAACCAGTACGCCCAGTATTCCCTCAAGCCCACCTGGTGACCGGGTTTGACGGAGACGACGGTGCGCGCGCCGGAACCTGTCTCCGCTGACTCCGCTGACTCCGTGTGAAACGTGGTTCCGTCGGGGTTTCACACGGAGTCAGCGGAGTCCACGGAGTGAACGGATGACGCTGGAGCGGGCCCTCGCCGAGCGGCGGGGGCTCTCGTGTGACGGGGGCGGCGGGGAACCTGCGGCCGATGTCCGCCGAACGAAGAACGGGGACGATGCACATCCTGCTGACCGACATCCTCACCTGCCCACGCTGCGGGCCCGAGTTCGGGCTGATCCTGCTGGCCGACCGCATCGAGGAGCGGCGCGTGCTCGACGGGCGGCTCGGCTGCGCCAACTGCCGCGAGCAGTACCCCGTCCGCGGCGGCGAGGTGGACCTCCGCCTCCCCGGCGCCGCGCCCGCCCCGGCCGCCGCGGGAGCTGAGGGGTCCGCGGCTTCGGGGGATGGCGGGCAGGAGGCGGCGGTGCGGCTGGCGGCGCTGCTGGGGCTGGCCGACGCGCAGGGGAAGGTGCTGCTCGCCGGGCCCGGCGCCGCGCTGGCGGAGGCGGTGGCCGCGCTGGTGCCGGAGGTGGAGGTGATCGCGCTCGCCCCGGAGCCGGGTGACGCGGGGGAGCGCCCCGGCGTCACCCGGATGGCGGGGGCAACGGCGCCGCTCCCCTTCCGCGCGCGGACGCTGCGCGGCGTGGCGCTGACGGGCGGGGCGGACGCGGCGGCGCTGGCGGAGGGGGTGCGGGTGCTGCAGCCCGGCGCCCGGCTGGTGGTGGACGGCGCCGCGCCCGGCACCGCGGAGGCGCTGTCGGCGCTCGGCGCGCAGGTGATGCTGGACCAGGAAGGCACGCTGGTGGCGCGGGCCGTGGGCGACCCGGTGCAGCTCCGCATGAACGCCGTGCGCTGAGCCTTCGTTTCGGTTGCGATGGCGGGCGCGCCCCGGTAACTTGGCCTGTCTCGGGCCGTGCCCGCGCGGGCCCCGCCGGCCCCACGCGCTCGCTCCGCCGGACGGCCCCCTGTAGCATCCGCGACCACGCCTGACAGCCGCGCAATGTCCTGGTTCACCAAGCTGATCAACGGCCGCTCCGGGCCAGCGGCGAAGGACCCGGATTACTATGAGGAAGGGTCCATCCTTCTCCAGGAAGAGAAGTTCCACGAGGCCCTGACCTCGTTTCGCCTGGCGTTGCGCGAGAGCCCGAACGACACCGACGTGCTGCAGCAGATCGCGGTGGCGTACACGCGCATCGGCATGACCGACGAGGCGACCCGCACCTACCGCCGCGTGCTGGAGCTGAAGCCGCACGCCAGCGGCGCGCACTACGGGCTGGCCTTCCTGCTGATGCAGCAGGGGAACACCGACGAGGCCGTGGCGCACCTGCGCGCCTTCCTGGCCCGCCCGCCGCAGCACGCCAACGCGCAGCGCCACGTGACGCACGCGAAGAAGACGCTGGCCGAGCTCACCGGCGACGGCGAGCCCGAGGAGGCGCCGCCCCCCGGCTCGCCCGACCTGCGGCTGGACCTCTGAGCGAGGCGACGCCGGTGGACGCCGTCCGCGTGGTGCTGATGACGGCGCCCGACGCGGAGACTGCCGGGCGCGTGGCCCGGGCGCTGGTGGACGAGCGGCTGATCGCCTGCGCGAACGTGCTCCCCGGCGTCACCTCCATCTACCGGTGGCAGGGGGCGGTGCACACCGAGGCCGAGTGCCTGGTGGTGATGAAGACGCGCGAGGGGCTGGTGCCCCGGCTGCTGGAGC
>DASQLJ010000319.1:0-6867 GCA_035630095.1 Longimicrobium sp. | reverse complement strand
GTTGCGCGCCGTCCAGCTCCGCCCGCCGTCGTCGGTGCGGTAGAAGCCCGCCGCGGAGATGGCGATCCCCATCCGCTCGGGGTTCGCCTCGTCGGTCACGACGGTGTGCAGGCAGAGCCCGCCGCCGCCGGGCTGCCAGTGGGGACGGTGCTCGTGATTCAGGAGCCCCTCCACGGCGCTCCAGCTTTCGCCGCCGTCCGCCGAGCGAAAGAGCGCCGCGGGCTCCACGCCGCAGTACACCACGTCCGGCTCGCTCGCGCGGCCCGGGTGAAGCTGCCAGATGTTCGCCAGCGCCAGGCCCGAGCCCTCGGGAAACCTGACGTTCTGCCGCTCCGGCGCGCTCCACGACGCGCCGAAGTCGTCGCTCGCGCGGACCACGCTCCCCCAGTGGAAGCTCTGCGTCCCCGCCAGCAGCCGGTTGCGCCCGCCGCGCCCGTCGAACGCGAGCGAGTACACCGTTTCGCCGCGGAAGTGGGGCCCCTCCATCCGCCACTCGCGCCGCTCCCCGTCGGACCAGAAGAGGAACGCACCCTTCATCGTACCTACCAGCAACAGCACGTCGCCTTCGGAGTGCGCGGCGGGGCGGTCGTCGGCCATCGGTCTTCTCCAGGACGCTTGGGATGGATGGAGCCCGGTGCGCACAGTGTAATGATCGGAGGCGGGATCGCCAAGGGGGTTGATCGGGGTGCCCAGTGCCCAGTCTTCAGTCCTGCGTACTGATAGTGTGCCGTTGATCAGGATGCTGGACAGGCCGGCGGTGCGGATGCATCGTTGGCGCGAACGTTTCCGCCCATCCTCCCCGCATCCCCGAGCCCTTCGATGGCGATCCCGCTCGCGTCCCGCACCGTCCTCGCCGCCGCAGCCGTGCTGGCGCTGGCGTCTTCCCCTGCCGCGGCAATGGCGCAGACGCAGCCGGCGAGGCCGCTCGCGGCGCTGGGGTTCATGGCGGGCTGCTGGCGCGGCGACGCCGGCACGGACAAGACCATCGAGGAGAACTGGACCGCCGCCGGCTCCGACGTGATGCTGGCCACCACCCGCTACCTCGACGACAACACCGGCCGCACCCGGGGATGGGAGTTCAGCCGCATCGTCGCCGACTCGGGGAGGATCAACCTGATCCCGGCCCCCGACGGGCAGCCGCAGGGCCGCTTCCGCCTGACAGTCTCCAGGCCAGGCGAAGCGCGCTTCGAGGATCCCACGCACGACTTCCCCAAGCGCATCATCTACCGCCGCGTGGACCCGCGCCGCATGGTGATCGGCCTCGACGCCGGCCCGGACGACCGCGAAGCGCGGGAGTACCGGATGCAGAACGTCCCCTGCCCCACCCCCGCGCCCTGAGCGAGTCCTCCTCCCGACCCGGTGAAGCCTCGCGCAGTTTGCGAGGCTTTTCGTAGTTGTTGCTGCGACTTCAGTCGCCGGTCAGGACCCTGGCGCCGCTCTCCGACGGCTCCCAACCCGCATGGCCGAATCTGGAAATCGGTGCGATATTCCGGATGACACGGGACCCGCGCGACCTCGCGTAACTCGTTGCGTCCAGATGTGATCCGGCACCGGGTGAGGAACCCCGCCGCCCATCCCCGGTGTATTGCGCCGGTCCCCGCAATGCGCCATCGTCTCATCCACCGACGCTCGCTGCGGACAGTCGCACGGAACACCCCACGGGATCGCAGGACATCTCACGCCGCATGACGATCAAGATCACACGCCGCACGCTGCCGGCATCGCTGGCGGTGCTGCTGCTGGGCGCCGCGATGGCCGGCGCGCGGATGCAGCGCCACGACGCGCCGCCCGAGCCCGCCGCCCCGGCCGTGGCATCGCGGCTCGCGGCGGCCGCCGCCGCGCCGGCTGTGCCCGTGGCGAAGCCGCCGCTCGAGGAGGCGCGCGCGCTGTGGGTGAACCGCTGGGACTACGGCTCGGCGGCGACGATCGCGCAGGTGATGGAGGTCGCCAGCCGCGCCAACTTCAACATCGTCTACTTCCAGGTGCGCGGGCCGTCGGACGCGCGCTACCGGTCGGCGCTGGACCCGTGCTCGCCGCGGCTGTGCGGGCGGCTGGGCGGCGTGCCGACCTGGGACCCGCTGGAGGTGGCCATCCGCGAGGCGCACGCGCGCGGGCTTCAGCTGCACGCGTGGATCAACGCGCTCTCGGGGTGGGAGTCGCGCACCGCCGGCGAGTGCAACCTGCTGCAGCGCAGCGTGGCCGGGCAGCCCAACCACGTGCTGATCGACCATCCCGAGTGGGCGATGCACACGCGGCGCGGGCGGCCGCAGGCGTGCCCCAACGGCGAGGAGTACGTCTACCTCTCGCCCGGGCACCCCGGCGTGCGCACGCACCTGGCGCGCGTGGCCGCCGACGTGGTGCGCCGCTACGAGGTGGACGGCGTGCACCTGGACCGCATCCGCTACCCCGACGCGGGCTTCGGATGGGACCCGGCGAGCCTGGAGGCGTTCGGGGGCGACCCGGCGGCCGACCCGGCGGGATGGGCGCGCTTCCGCCGCGAGCTGGTGAACCGCGTGGTGGCCGAGACGCACGACAGCATCGCCGCCGTGCGCCGCGTGCCGCTCTCCGCCGCCGTCTGGCCGATCTACGACCGCGACCGCTTCGGCTGGCGCTCCTCCAGCGGCGTGGCCGAGTTCTACCAGGACACCTGGGAGTGGGCGCGGCAGGGCGACCTGGACGTGGCCGCGCCGATGACCTACTTCTACGTGGCCGAGCGGCCGTGCAGCTACCTGCCGCGCCGCCCCGGCCAGGAGCCCAACCCCGACTGGGCGTGCATGGTGGCCGACCACGTGAACGGGATGAAGCCCACCGGCCGCCACGTCTACGCCGCCATCCTCGCCGGCCTCCCCTTCGGCGAGATGGAGAAGCAGATCCGCATCGGCCGCGAGCGCGGGGTGAACGGGTTCGCGGTGTACTCCTACGGCGCGCTGCAGCAGACGGGCGCCTGGCGCATGCTGGGCAGCGGCCCCTTCCGCGAGCGCGCGGTGGTGCCGAAGATGCCGTGGATGGAGGAGACGGCTCCCGAGGCCGCGAACTGACGCGAGTACCGAGAAGGCTGCATAAGGACTGTCCAGGGGCTCCCGGCCGCGCCAGGAGCCTCTCTTTTTCGTCGAACGGGTGGGATGACGATCCCCATCCTCCAGCGCGAACCGCCGGGCACGATGATCGCGGTGGCCGAAACTCAGCGGCCGATCCGTCCCACGTGATCCGACGAAACTCCTGCCGTTCCTTCTCCCGACTCATCGCAGACGGTCTGTCCTCAATCACGCCCCCAGTGATTGCTTGAAGTGTCCGCCGATGGGTCGCGTTTAATCAACATCTCTGCGATAAGACTTATACTTCTTGGGTTTTCTTTGGATCGAAAATACTTGATTCCGTTCAGTTTTTTGCGCCATTTGTTCACATTTATTTCTGGCATGAACTGTGCTTTCCGGTGAATCGCCCCAGATGTTTCAGTTCACCCCGGAAGGCGAGGGACCCATGCGTACCAAGCTCTACTCGCTGCGTTTGCGCGCGGCGGGGCTCCTCTGCGCGGTCGCGGTGGCGGCCGCATGCAATGACGACGACGGCGGGCTGTTGAGCTCCAGCGACTGCAAGGCGGTGCGGTCGACGGCGGACGAGATCGCGGACGGGCAGGGCGGACGGCTGGCGCGCGTGCGGGTGAGCCTGGTGTCGCGGCTGGGGGTGGACGCGGGGGCGGCGGACTCGGTGAGCGTGAGGGGGGCCAGGCTGTTCCTGGGCAACGCGTGCTACCGGCTGGACAACACGACGGGGTGGCGGCTGGCGGCGCTGGAGAACGACGCGGGCGGGATGGTGGCCGAGGCGCTGGTGGAGCCGGGTGAGCTGAGCGAGCTGGAGCTGGAGCTTCCGAAGGGCCAGACCGGCAGCCACGTCTGGGACGCGGGCCGCATCCGGCTGGACCGGGTGGTGAAGCTGGAGGCGGGGCGGCGCACCGACGTGTACCTGTCGCTGAGCCCGGTGGGCACCTCGGGGCACGTGGCCGCGCGCTTCGTGGCCGCCGGCGAGATGCCGTGGGAGTCGCAGACGATGGTGTACGACCCCGTGCGCGGCGGCAGCCTGTCGCTGCCGGGCGGCTTCAGCATGGAGCTGCCGGTGGGCGCGGCGGGCACGCCCACGGTGTTCGGCGTGGGCTCGTACGCCGGCGGCGGCGTGAGCGCCACCTACAACGTGTGGCCCGAGAACGAGCTCTCCGAGGCGGTGCGGGTCAGCTTCCCCATCGACCGCTCGCGCATCCCGCAGGGGATGGGGATGAGCGACTTCGGCGGCCGCATCAACGGCGCCGAGGCCGTGTCCTCCGTGGCGGGGAACGTGGCCACCGTGAACGCCCGCGCCTTCGGGCAGATCGGGATGGGCACCAGCGTGCCGTACGTGGAGACCACGGGCGGCCAGCGCGTGGCCATGCGCGTGCCCGGCGCCGGGAGCGGGAGCTCGCCGTCGCTGGTGAACAACGAGTGCTACGCGCGCCTGCTGAACGCGCGCACCAGCCT
The DNA here is from genome assembly GCA_035630095.1 of Longimicrobium sp. Taxonomy (GTDB): domain Bacteria; phylum Gemmatimonadota; class Gemmatimonadetes; order Longimicrobiales; family Longimicrobiaceae; genus Longimicrobium. The sequence goes on along the minus strand of DASQLJ010000319.1, from coordinate 2,359 downwards.
GTACAACACGCTCAACAACAACTCGGGGTTGTACTCGTCGCTGTGCACCGACGTGTCGCCCAGGGTCCACATCGTGATGGTGAACCTGAACCGGAGCGGGCTGGGGGCGAACGGGTGGGGCTATCCGAAGATGGTGATCCCCGCCGTGCGCTACACCGACGGCACCTTCGCGCTGCGCGAGATCACCACGCACATGTCCACGCTCACCAACGACTTCGCGGGGATCAACGGCTTCACCTGGAGCGGCGATTCGGGGTGCTGCGGCGGCTACGGCACGCCCATCGGCACGCTGTACATGAACAACGAGCGGGTGAGCCCCTGGTTCTCGGGGACCGAGGTGATGATCGGCTTCGGCGCGTGGTCGGCGTACACGGGCACGCCGCACGCCTTCTTCGAGCGGGTGTCGGGGGCCAGCATCAACATCGGCGGCTACACCAACTGGATGGTCCCGTCCACCACCTCCATCGTCAAGAACGGCGCGTGCAGCCGCGCGCCGGGCGGCGAGACGAACCGCTGGAGCACCATCGGGATCGGCAACGGGGTGCTGGTGATGGCGTCGTCGGTGAGCAACACCTCCACCACGGCCTACGAGCTGTGCAGCATCTACGAGGGGCTGGGGGTGCTGGGCGGCGCGCTCCGGCTGGACGGCGGCCCGTCGGCGGCGCTGTGGTGGCAGGGGACCACGCTCAACCTGCTCTCGGGGAGCGACTACCTGGCGATGGGCTACGAGCGCGACATCCCCTACGTGCTGGCGGCGTTGACGCAATGAGCGGGCGCACGACACGCCTCGGCGCCGCGCTGGCGGCGCTCCTGCTGGCGTCCGCGTGCGCAAGCGGCGCGCGCGGCGTGGAGGGGCGCTGGCAGCGGCTCGACCAGCCGTCGGAATGGATCGAGTTCGGCGCGGACGGCTCGTTCCGCTCGCGCAGCTTCACCGGCACCGAGGTCGCCGGCCGCTACACGCAGGAGGGGGGAACGGTGTTGATGAAGCCGCTCCCCGAAGGCCACGGCGCCCGGATGACGCTCGCGGACTCGCTGCTGGTGATGGAGGAAGGCACGCGCTACCGACGCGTTCCGCGGTAGACGCCGCAACGCCTTCGATCGACGGATGACGGACGAGGCCGGCGGGCTCTGGTGCCCGCCGGCCTCGTCAGTCGTATCTGCCGAGATCACCGCTCTTCGACGGCTAACCTGTTGTGCAGCCGCCGCTGACCGGCGACTGAAGTCGCAGCAACAACTACGAGAAGCCTCGCAAACTGCGCGAGGCTCCACCGGCTCGGGGACGGCATCGCGGCTTGATTTTCCGCACATCCCCTCCGCCTTTCATCCCTCCGTAGATGGGGGGAGTTACGTCGGCTGGGGACGCGGTGGATTCATGCCGCGATCACGGGAAGAGGGGGATGTCGATGGCGATCATCACCGACGCGCGGACGACGCCGACGCGATCCCCGTCGGCCGTGTGGCGGCCCTCGGGGAAGTAGGCGACGCCGATGGCGGAGGTGAGGGGGGAATCGCGGTAGCCGTGCGCCCAGAAGACACCGGGGCCGACCAGCGTCCCCAGCTTGAAGTCGGGGAGGCTCTCCACGTCGTCGTTCCCCGCGAGGCGCGCGGAGGCCACGGCGCCCAGGTCCAGGAATTGGAGGAAGACGCCGTTCGAGCGGCGCGTCCGCCCCGCCGTCCCGATCTCCACCCCGATCGGCACGGTGATGCCCACCGCGAGCCCCTGCCCCTCCGCCGCGCCGCCCGAGGTGTTTTCGCCGGAGACGTTGCCGCCCACGTACGCGTTCAGCCGCGCGTACCAGCGCCCGCCGATCTCGCGCTTGGAAAGGTAGCCGCCCTGCGGCCCGGCCAGGTTCTCCAGCGCGCCGCTGAACTCGTCGGTGGTGCGCGCCTGCGCGGCATCGTTGGCGAAGCCAAGTATCCGCGTGTACTCCTGCGGGATGCGCACGACCTGCCCCTGCGCGCCCGCCTGCAGCAGGCGCACCAGGCTGTTCACCGCGCCGCGCGGATCGTCGCTGGTGAGCGCCACCACCAGGTCGCGCGCCGGCTCCAGCACCGAATCGCGCAGCACCGGGTCGGGCCGCACCCCGGCGATCCCCACGTCCACCGCCAGCAGGCTGGTGGCGGTGGAGATGAGGCCCGAGACGATCTCCGTGCGCCGCGCGGTGGAGGCGGAGTCGCGGGCGGCGCTGCGCAGCGACCGCCAGTCGTCCTCCACCTCGTGCGCCACGGCCAGCGCGGTGCGGACGCCCCCGAGCACCGCGTTCACCCGCTGCGCGTCGGCGGTGGCCCACCCCGCCCAGAGGTTGTCGTGCGTGGCGCTGGCGCCGTGCACCAGCAACGCCTTCAGCACGTAGAGCAC
>DASQLJ010000318.1:0-6360 GCA_035630095.1 Longimicrobium sp. | reverse complement strand
GCCCGGCCCGTGGACACCCACGCCCGAAGCGCACGCAACCATCGGCGTAGCTGCAACCTGCGCGCCACCCCAACGAAGTCTGAACGTCGGTGTCGGGGGCTGAAACGGAAGAGCCGGGTAAGGGCGTGTCCCTCCGCTGCGCTCCGGGCCGGGCTTCGCGCGCCGTAGGCAACGATACCGCCGTTGCCAACGGCGCCGAGCCGCCGGCGCGCCAGGGCCCCGCTCGTTCCCGCGGCGCCCGCCGCGGGCGCGCCGGCGTCTCGGCCCTGCGGGCGCGAATCCCTCACGCAACCCCCCGGTCGCGGTACGGAGTTCGTGGTATCCGTATCAGAAGAGGCGTATCGACCATGAATCGCCGGCCGGTCGTCTTCACCGCCCAACGCAGTTCGAAGAGCCCGGGATTCAACAAAGCGCCCGCAGGCGACCCGGTGCCGGTCCGTTCACTCCGCTGACTCCGCTGACTCCGCGTGAAACCAAAAGAGCCGGTCCCGCCCCCGAAGCCTTGGGTGCGGGACCGTATCTCCTCACCTGCCCGACGAGCCGTGTCAGACCCGCGCCGCCGGAGCCCTGCGCAGCGGGACCTCGATGGTCGGCGTGGGGATGGTGGCCAGCGACGCCGGCGACATCAGCACCGGGAAGGTGCTCAGGAACCACGCGACGCTGCCGAAGAACAGCCCGGCGAAGCCCAGCGCGATCCCGATCTCGGGGATCCCCAGCGGCAGGTGCGGGTGCGCCTGGCTGTTCCACACCGACGGGTAGGTGATCAGGAAGCGCTCCAGCCAGTGCCCCAGCACCACCACCGCCGACACGCCGGCCAGCACGCCCGACACCTTCTTGGGCGCCCGCGGCAGCAGCGCCAGGAAGGGGAAGACGAACACGCACGCCAGCATCACCTGCACCACCGGCGCGAACGGCGCCTTGAAGCGCTGCACGAACCACTCCTGCTCGTGCGGGAGGAGGCCGTACCAGATCACCACGTACTGCGACCAGTTCACGTACATCCAGAACACGGCGTAGGCGAAGATCAGCTTGCCCAGGTCGTGGAACTGCTGCATCCCCACGTAGTCCTGCAGCCGGAGCTGGCGCCGCCCGAGCACCAGCAGGATCGCCACCATCGCCAGCCCCGAGTGGAACGCGCTGACCAGGAAGGTGACCGGGAACATGGTGCTGAACCAGTGCGGCAGCATGGTCATGGCCTCGTCGATCGCGATCATCCCCCAGACGAACGCGAAGAGGAGGGCCGTGATCGGGGCCAGGCGCATGGCGATCTTGCGCGAGCGCATCGCCTCCTCGGGCACGCCCCGCCACCCCTTGCCGCTGATGGCGTGGTACAGCCCCGGCGCGTTCTTCACGCCGTGCAGGTCGGGGCGCAGCATGTGGTAGGCGAACCACAGCATCATCCCGAACAGCACCAGCAGCCCCACCACGTCGCGCACCAGCATCCCGGTGGGCTGCAGCCAGCCGGCCTTCGCCTCCAGCACGTGGTCGCCCCGGATCTTGTCCGGCCCCCACCAGTGCTCGAACCACACCGGGCGCCCCGGCAGCTTCAGCAGGAAGAGGACGAAGGAGATCGGCAGGAAGGCCACGCCCGCCAGCGCGAAGCGGCGGAGCGGCCAGCTCCAGCGGGCGTTGGTGATGTGCTGCGAGATGGCGAACACCACCATCCCCACGGCCATCGACGACCAGAACAGCCAGTTGAAGTGCACCGCGAGCCACAACCGCTCGTGGTCGGCCACGAACGCCGCCGCCACGCCGATCAGCACCAGCAGGGCGACTGCGCCCCACGCCACCCCCGACACGGCGAGGCGCCGGAAGGGAACACGCGTGGGCATCTCAGCGGAATGCGCTGCCATTTCGCTCTCTCAAACCTTTCGGGTCAGGGCCGCGCCGCGGCGGGGCCTTGGGCCGCGGGCACCACCGGGGCCGCCGCGGGGGCGGCGGCCGGTGCGTTCTGCGCCGCTGGCTGGCCGGGCGCCGGGGTCGGTGCCGCGGGCGGTTCCGTCTGCTGCTGCGGGGTCGTGGCGGTCGCGGCCGACGTGGCCGGGGCCGCGGCGCCGCGCTGGGCGGTCTGCCCGGCACGGGCCTGCAGCGCGCGCACGTACTCCACCACCGCCCAGCGGTCGGGGTGCGTGATGCGGCTGCCGTACGGGGGCATCAGCCCGCGCCCGGCCGCGACCACGGCGTAGAGGTAGCCGTCGGAGCGCGCCGCCGCCGCCGCGCCGTTGACCGGCGGGGCGAAGGGGAAGCGCGGGTACATCTTCCCGTCGGCGCCGCGGGCCTGCTGCACCACGGTGCCGTCGCCGGCGCCCGCGGGGCCGTGGCACACGGTGCAGTTGTTGTCGTACTGCACCTTGCCGCGCGCCAGCACCGCGGGGGTCGCGCCGCCGGCGTACGGGTTGGCCAGCGTCGGCGCCACGCTGTCGAGCTGCGCGCTGCCAAAGTGGCCCGGCACGTCGCCCATGGGGTTCGACACCGGCACCGTGCCCGGCGCGGGAAGGCGCGGCATGGCGTAGGGATCGGGGATCACGCTGCGGCGCATGTTGGCCAGCTGCGGGACCTTGCCGCTCGCCACGTCGAGGTCGTAGCCGGCCCAGTCGGTGCACCCCGGCAGGCCGAAGCCCACCAGCGCCGCCGCGAGGGCCAGCCGCTTAGCGGTGGTCAACCAGCACCTCCTCCGAGCCGGCGTCGGCCATGATCCGTTGCACGTCGTCGTAGCGGTCGCGGGGGGCGTGCGCGAACACGCCGAAGTTCCCCGCCGTGAACGAGGGATGGTACATCGGCGCCTCGGGCGGGCCGATGTGCGGCAGCCGCCCCAGGAAGAACAGCCCCGCCACCGTGCTCAGCGCGCCGAGCAGGATGGTGAGCTCGAACATGATCACGCTGAAGGCCGGGAGCGACACGATCTCCTTGCCGCCCACGATCAGCGGCCAGTCGATGCTGGTCCAGGTGGCCAGCGCGGTCCCCGCGGCGGTGCCGGTGAAGGCGCCGGTGAGCGTGAAGATGCGCACCGGGCTCTCCGGCGTCTCCATCGCCTCTTCCACCTCGTGGCGCGGCGTGGGCGAGTAGGTGGTGAGCTCGAACCCTTCCTTCTTCAGCCGCCGGATGGCGTCGGTGGCCGAGTCGAGGTGGGCGAACACCCCCAGCACGCCCGTGCGAAGCTTGCTCATTGCTCGATTCTCAGGCGTAGTAGCCGGTCGGGTACACGTCGACCTGCGTTCCCGACGCGTCGGTCTGTGCCATGTGCTCGGCGGGGTCCTGCCGGCGCATCGGCGGCGGCAGCACCTCCTTGATCTCGGCGATCGAGAGGCCGGGCAGGTAGCGCAGGAACAGCAGGAACCACATGAAGAACCAGCCGAAGCTGCCCAGCAGGATGCTGGCCTCGACCCAGGTCATGTGGTAGTTGGTGAACTTCCACGGCTCGTAGCTGTGCGCCAGGCTCGGCACGATGATCACGAAGCGCTCCCACCACATCCCGATGTTCACGAAGATCGAGATCAGGAAGAACGCGTTCAGGTTGCGCCGGACCTTGGGGATCCACAGCAGCTGCGGGATGATGGCGTTGAAGGTGATCATCGACCACCCCGCCCACCAGTACTGCCCGGTCACGCGGTCCCAGAAGACGTCGCGCTCGTACAGCTCGCCCGAGTAGTAGGCCATGAAGTACTCCATCCCGTACGCGTACCCCACGATCAGCGAGGTGAGCAGGAGGAGCTTGGCCAGCCGGTCGTAGTGCGTCTCGGTGAAGTACGGGCCCAGCCTGAAGATGCGGTGCACGGGCACCATCAGCGTGACCACCATCGCCACCCCCGAGAGGATGGCGCCGGCCACGAAGTAGGGGGCGAAGATCGTGGTGTGCCACCCGGGAACGATCGAGACCGCGAAGTCCCACGACACCACCGAGTGCACCGAAAGCACCAGCGGCGTGGCCAGCGCGGCCAGGAACAGGTACGCGCGGGTGAAGTGCCGCCACTCGCGGTCGGTGCCCTTCCACCCCAGCGACAGGATCGTGTAGACCCGCTTGCGCATGGGGTGCGTGGCCGAGTCGCGCGCGGCCGCGATGTCGGGGATCAGCCCGATGAAGAAGAAGACCGAGCTGACCGTCAGGTAGGTGGTGACGGCGAACACGTCCCACAGCAGCGGCGACCGGAAGTTGGGCCACAGGTGCCGCTGGCTGGGGAGCGGGAGCAGCCAGTAGAAGAACCAGGGCCGGCCGATGTGGATGATCGGGAAGAGCGCGGCGGTGAGCACCGCGAACACCGTCATCGCCTCGGCGAAGCGGTAGATCGACTGCCGCCACGGCGCCCGGAACAGGTACAGGATCGCCGAGATCAGCGTCCCCGCGTGGCCAATGCCCACCCAGAACACGAAGGTGGTGATGTAGACGCCCCACCCCACGGGATTGGTCAGCCCGCTCATCCCCAGGCCGTACCAGATGTTGTGGAGCTCGGCGATCACCATCAGCCCCACCAGCGAGACGGCCATCCCCAGCAGCGCCAGGTAGCCCTTCCCGGGCTTGGTCAGCAGCCGGTTGGCGTCGCGGTTGACCTGCTCGTAATTCTCGACGTCGGGGTGGAACGCCGACCGGACGGCGGTGTTCGGGGTGTCGATGGTCGACATCTCAGTGCCCTCCCGTCGGCTGCTGGGCGCCCGCCTGGGGCGTGTGCTCGGTGCCGCCCATCTCCGCCGCCGGCTCCGACCCGTGCGACTGGTTCTTCGGCTCGTGCAGCGTGACCTTCTTCAGGTAGACGACCGCGGGCTGGGTGTTCAGCTCCTGCAGCACCCGGTAGCCGCGGTTGGTGGTGGCCGCCCGCGCCACCGCGCTCTCGGGGTCGCTGATGTTGCCGAAGGCGAACACCTCGGTGGGGCACACCTGCACGCACGCCGGCACCACCTCGCCGTCGCGCACGTGGCGCTGCTCGGTCGCGGCGCGCCGCTCGGCCTCGTGGATGCGCTGCACGCAGAAGGTGCACTTCTCCATCACGCCCTTCTCGCGCACCGTGACGTCGGGGTTCAGCTGCCAGTTCAGCGGCTCGGCGAACTCGTAGGTGAACCAGTTGAACACGCGCACCTTGTAGGGGCAGTTGTTGGCGCAGTAGCGCGTCCCCACGCAGCGGTTGTACACCTGCCCGTTCAGCCCGTCGGGGGTGTGGTACGCCGCGTAGACGGGGCACACCGGCTCGCACGGGGCGTTGCCGCAGTGCTGGCAGAGCATGGGGAGGAAGCGCACGTCGTCGGTGTCGGCCGAGAGCGACGCCTCCTTCTCCTCGCGCCCCACCCCGAAGTAGCGCTCGATGCGCAGCCAGCTCAGGTCGCGACCGCGCTTGTACTCGGTCGGCCCCACCACGGGGATGTTGTTCTCGGCGCTGCAGGCCACCGTGCACGCCGCGCAGCCGATGCAGCGCGACAGGTCCACCGTCATCGCCCAGCGGGTGTCGCCCTCGATGTACTGGCCGTACTCCGTGCCCGGGGTGGGGTAGCCGCCCGCCGGGTCGGTGGTGGTGGGCACCGGCTTGAAGCCGCCGTTCCCCTTCAGCTCCTCGATGTGCTGCTCGGTGCCGGGGATGTGCCCCGCGCCGCGGGCGTCGAGCTGCGTGATCGCGGCGAGCGACACCGCCTGCGCGATCTGGCGGTCGTGCTGCACGCGCACGCCGTTCTCGTACAATCCCTCGAAGCGCGGCCCCGCCCCCTCGCCCGTGGGACGCAGGCTCACCTTCACGCCGTAGTTGACGAAGGCGCCGGTGGCCGCGTCGACCGAGCCGCCCAGCAGCTTCATCGGGTTGGCGCCGCGCCCGGCCGTCCAGCGGCCGAAGCCCTCGTGCCCCATCCCCATCTGGATCGCCACCGCGTCCTCGCGCACGCCGGCCCAGATGTAGGCGGGGAGGCGGATCGCGCCATGCGGCGAGGTCACCTCGAGCACGTCGCCCTGGGTCAGGTTCATCCGCTTCGCCGTGGCCGGGTTCACCTCCACCCACATGTCCCAGGGCACCTTGGTGACCGGGTCGGGGAGCTCCAGCAGCCAGGGCCGGTTGGCCGTGCGGCCGTCGTAGAAGCGGTAGCTGGGGTACACCACCAGCGCGAACTCGCCCGTCCCCTCGAACTGCGGCGCGCCCGTCGCCGGAGCGCCGGCGGGCGGAGGCGGAGTCGGAGCGGCGGCGGCCGGGGTGGCGCCCGCGGTGGCGGCGCCCGCGGCGGCGAGCGGAGCGGCCGCGGCGGCGCCGGTGAAGATGCCGCCGCGCTTCAGCGCGTCGCGCCAGGCGTTGCCCGTGGCGCGCCCGGCCCAGGCGGCGGAGAGGTAGTCGTAGTAGGTCTTCGCGGCGCCCGCGGTGGGCAGGGTGAGCCGCATGCGCTGGGCGACCGCGA
>DASQLJ010000317.1:0-20282 GCA_035630095.1 Longimicrobium sp. | reverse complement strand
CTCTGCCTCCCCCCCCGCTGCGATGGCCGCTCGGGCCGCCGGGGCCTCCGCGCCCCGACGCCGCCCGCCCGCCCGGGCCCTCGCGGGGCCGTCGCAGGAGAGGATCTCGATCCGGCTCCTGGCCGAGACGCTCCTGGTGTTCGTGGGGCTGATGGCCGCCAGCGTGGCGTGCTGGCGTGCGGACTTCCCCCTGCGCGGGCCCGTACTCGCCGGGCTGATCGTGGCGCAGGGGCTGTGGCTGGACCGGATGTACATCGCCGCCCACGAGGCGATCCACAAGAAGCTCTTCCCCGGCTCGCCCGCGCTGAACGACGCGCTGGGCACGCTGCTGCTCCTGCCCGTCGCCGCGCCGTTCACGGTCTACCGGAAGATCCACTACTTCCACCACGGCCATAACCGCCGCGACCACCACACCGCCAACCTCGACACCTTCGTCAGCCGCAAGCCGCTGGGGCCGCTGCGGCGCGGGTACTACCACGCGGTGTGGCTGTTCTTCGTGTTCTTGGGCGGCTTCTTCGTGCATTCGCTGGTGTCGGTGCTCCTCTTCCTGCTGATGCCCACGGCGCGCGCCGAGCGGATCTCGCCGGTGTTCAAGCACTGGAACGCCTCGCGGCGCCTGCGCGCGTGGGGCGAGTTCGCCGCGGGGCTCGCCTTCCACGCGGCGGTGATGGGGGCGCTGGGGGTGGAGGGCTGGGCGGTGGTGCTGGGGCTGCCGCTGGCGGTGTTCGCGTGGGCGTGGTCGCTGCTGCTGTACGTCTACCATTACCAGACCACGACCGGCGCCGACGTGCGCCACAACGTGCGCTCGCTGCCGCGCCAGCGCTTCTTCTCCTGGCTCCTGCTCAACTTCAACGAGCACGCGACGCACCACTACGACCCGGCGATCCCCTGGCACCAGCTCCCCGAGCGGCGCCACATCCTCCCGCGTTCGCATCACCAGAACGAGAACGTCACCAGCATCTGGCAGGCGATCTGGCAGCAGCGGAAGGGGCCCCGGATCGAGGAAATCGCCGAGGTTGGCGAGTTCTCCATCGACCTGGGGCTGGTGAAGCGATGATCCTGCGCCGCGCCATCGCCGCCGACGTGGACGGGCTGCTGGCCGTGAAGCGCGAGCTGCGGCTGGACGCCGCCGCCGCCGCGTCCCCCGACGGCGGCTTTCTCCTTGGCGCCTCGCCGGAGCGGTACGCATACTACGTCGAACACGCGGACGTTCGGGTGCTGGAGGATGACAACGGCGGCGTCGCCGGGTTCGCGGTGACGCTGCCGGACGCGGTGCTGCGCGCGAGCGACCTGTGGGCGAGCCGCCGCTCCATCGCCTGGGACGGCGGGGGATGGGACGAGGTCGAGGCCGTGCCCGTCGCCTACTTCGACCAGCTCGCGGTCCGCCCGCAGCGGCGCTTGCGCACCTACGCGCCGGCGCTGGCGTTCGCCGCGCTCGGGGTGCTGGCGGCGACGGGGCACCGGCACGTGTTCGCCACCACCGTGCGCGAGCCGGTCTTCAACCGCGCCTCGCACCCGCTGCTGACGGCGGCGGGCGCGCGGCGCGTCGGAGAGATCGAGGAGACGTACCCCGAGGTCGGCCGCATCCTCTCCGACGTCTACCACCTCCCGCTTGCGCCCGACACGATGCGGAAGCTCGGTGAGTCCGGCCGCGCCGGCCGCCGCGTCGCGCGGATGGCGGACGCGCTGTCGCGGCCGGCCGGAAGCTCGTCGACATCTCCGCGCCGCTGATCCGTTACGGCAAACTGCTTTGGGTCAACGGAGCAACCGAGGAGCGGAGGACTTCGCCCGCGACCTCCGTTGCCCCCGTTGCTCCGTGTGGCAAAGCCGTTCACCTGCGCCCTAAACAGCGGCGGTGACGGTAGATACGAATGAGGGGAGCGGCGCGGACGCCGCTCCCCTCTTCTGTCATGTCAGTCCCGATGACGTGTCGAGCCCGGGCTCAGACGGGCGCGGGACGCTCGTACGCCGGCTCGTCGAAGATCGGGTCGTAGTCGCGCGGAACGCGCGGGCCCCAGGGCCAGCCGGTGCGCGTGCCGCCGCGGGTGAGCGCCACCGCGCCGAAGCCGACCAGGCCGGCCACGATCAGCAGCGTCCAGCCCAGCCCGTTCACCAGCGAGCCCAGCCACCCCAGGAAGCCGGTGAGCTTGAGCAGGTTGCCCACCACCAGCGGCGCCAGCAGCAGGCCCACGCCGGTGAAGACGTAGGTGTAGGCGTTGCGGCGCATGGAGGTGAAGGTGCGGCTCTGCTCGGCCGTGCGCTCGCCGATCACGTGGGCCACGGCGATCACGCCGTAGAGCCATGCCGCGCCAAGCGCCACCCAGTAGAGCGGCGCGAACAGCGCCACCACCGGGATCCCGATGATGGTGATCACCAGCAGGAAGCAGGCGATCAGGAAGGCCGGGAGCGCCAGGAACATGGCCGCCACGCCGATCCCGGCGGCGCGCCCCGTCTCGCGGCGCACCACGTCGGTCACACGCTCCACCTGCGGCAGGGCGTAGAACACCATCGCCGCGCCCAGCCCGCACAGGATCAGCGCGAAGGTGAGGGTGGAGATCAGCCCCTCGAACCCCTCGGCCATGCTTCCCCACCAGCCGTGCCGGTGGATGCGGAGGTTCTCCACCGCGGTGTGCGAGGCGTGAGCCGCGTCCTCGGCGGCGGCCTCGGCCATCTCGTCGGCGTCGTCGTCGTCCACGTTCACGCGCATCTCGCCGAGAACGCGGCCGCCTTCGTTCAGCAGCTGCCCGCCGCCGTTCACCACCGCGTCGCCGTGGATCGTGGCGCCGGGGGTGAGCACCAGGTTGCCCTTGCCCACCGTGACGGTGCCGGTGACCTCGCCCTCGATCCGCACGTCGCCGAAGGGGGCCACCACGTCGCCGTCCACCACCTGCCCGCGGGGCACGGTGAGGCCGTTGAAGGAGATCTTGCTCCCCTCCACCACCCTCACCGGCGCCGGAGGCGCGGGTGCGGGGACGGCGGCCGGGGGCGGGGCGGGGGCGGGCGGAGCAGCCTGCGCATGCGCCCCCCGCGGGGCGGCGAGCGAGGCCGCCGCCACCGCCAGCACCGAAAGCTTCAGGAGATCAATGCGCATGAGTCGTCATCCCCACCGGGGTCCGAAGTAGACGTACCATCGCCCAGGCCGAGACCGGGACCGCGATCGCGAACAGCACCGCGGCCACGGACAGCCCGCGCGTGCCCCCTATCAGGTCGTTGCCGGTGGTCACCAGCCACTGCCAGGTCGTGCTCCCCACGAACGCCGCGGCGCCGCGCACGATCAGCGACCAGGCCGCGCCGGCGAACCAGGCCCATGCCCGCCCCGGCATCGAGCCGGCGGCGGCGCCGCTGCCGGTCACCCAGCTCAGCAGCGCCCACAGCGGGAGGAGCGGGGCCATCGCCCCCACGCCCGCGGTCATCCAGCCGCGCCGCGTCTTCGGCAGCCAGCGACGCTTCAGCACCGCCGCGGGGGCGGCCACCGGGAGCGTCACCCGCTGCATCACCGCGTCGGCAAAGCCGGGCGAGGGGTCGAACGACGGAAGCGACGCCAGGGCGGAGAAGAGCGCCCGGTGCGCCTCCACCTCGGCGTGGCACCGGGTGCACCGGCGCACGTGCTCCAGCGCGAGGCCCTTCTCCGCGTGGGAGAGCGAGTCCTCGGCGAGCTCCTCGAGCGTCCAGGGCGGCAGGTGCGTGGTTTCGTTGGTCACGGTTTCCTCGTCCGGCATCCGTTGAATCCCGGCACCCTTACGGGGCGCGGGGGCTTGAAGTTTCAGCGCTGCTCATACACGCGTGTGGGCCAGCATCTCCTGCAGCTCCTTGCGGCCTCGGTGGATGTACGTCTTCACCGTTCCCAGCGGGAGCGCCATGATCTGCGCGATCTCTTCGTACGGGCGGTCGTCGATGTGCCGCAGCACGATCGCCTGGCGGTACTCCGGGCGCAGCTTGCCGATCGCCGCCTCGATCTGGTCGCCCAGCTCGCGGCTCACCAGCAGCTCCTCCGGGTTCTCGTCGCCGCTCTCCACGGTGATGGTGCTCGCCTCGATCTCGTCGTTGCTCGTGGCATACCGCGAGCCGTCGATGCTCACCGTGGGCAGCTCCTTCCGGCGGATCCAGTCGATCGTCAGGTTCGTGGCGATCTTGAAGATCCAGCTGCTGAACTTGTAGGCCGGGTCGTAGCGGTCGATGTTGTTGAACACCCGCACGAACGTCTCCTGCGCGAGGTCTTCCGCCTGCTCGCGGTCGCGGACCATGCGGTAAATCAGGGAGAACACCGGGCGCTGGTAGCGGCCGAGCAGCTCGCGATACGCCTTTTCGCTCCCCTTCTGGGCGCGAACGACGAGATCGTGGTCCGTAAGCGTGGTCGCGTTCAATTCCGATGTGGCCATCAGGCAAGGTTTCCAACCCCTCGGCAGCCTGATACGGCGGTGGCCGGGGCGAAGTTTCAGCCGGTCCGCGCAAACCTTGCTGGCAGGGGAGGCCGGGGGTAGTATTCCCGGCCTCTATTCTAAGCAGCCAGACGCATTTACGACATGCCGACCCCATCCGCCGCGCGCCCCGCGGTGCTGCCGGCCCGGGAAGAGAAGGCCGCCGCGGTGCGCCGGATGTTCTCGTCCATCGCGCCGCGCTACGACCTGCTCAACCACCTCCTGTCCGCCAACGTGGACCGGGTGTGGCGCCGCCGCGCCGTGGACCGGCTGGGGTGGGAGCGCGCCCCCGCCGGCCTCTACCTCGACAACTGCGCCGGCACCCTCGACCTGGCGGTGGAGCTGGCCCGGCGCGGCGGCTTCCGCGGCCGCGTGGTGGGGAGCGACTTCACCTACGCCATGCTCGAGCGCGGCACCGGCAAGCTGGCCGCGCTCCCCGTGGAGCCCGCCTGCGCCGACGCGCTCCTGCTGCCCTTCCCCAGCGCCTCGTTCGACGGGGCCACGGTGGGCTTCGGCGTGCGCAACCTGGCCGACCTCGATGCCGGGCTGGCGGAGATGGCGCGCGTGCTCAAGTCCGGCGCGCGGCTGGTGATCCTCGAGTTCACCACGCCGCAGTGGCAGCCGTTCCGCGCGCTGTACCTGGGCTACTTCCTGCGCATCCTGCCGCTGGTGGGGCGCGTGGTGTCGAAGCACAACACCGCGTACACCTACCTTCCCGAGTCCGTCCGCGAGTTCCCCGAGCCTCCCGAGCTCAAGGCGAAGATGGAGCGCGCTGGGTTCGACGGCGTGGAGTGGAAGACGCTCTCGGGCGGGATCGCGGCGCTGCACTGGGGGACCCGGCGATGAGCAAGTTCCTGGGCACCTTCGGCAACCTGCTCTTCTTCTCGTTCATCGCCTGCTGCGTGGCCTCGTGCCTCCTGCAGGTGGTCGCGTGGACGCGGCACAAGCGCGAGGGCGCGCCGGTGAACCCCGGCGCCCTCTGGCGCCCCGAGGGCTTCTTCGACCCCATCGGCCTGTACCAGATGAAGATCGCCAAGCGCGCCATGATCATCGGCGGCGTGATGTACCTCTCCTACGGCGTCATCATGGTCCTCGCCCAGACGGTGATGAAGCGGTAGCGCTGAGGATGCCGAGTACGGAGTCCTGAGCCCTGGACGGTTTTCCCCCGACGCCCCGAAGTAGCATGCCCCCCCTCCCCCGCGAAGCGTCCGCGAAGCGTGGGGAGGGGGTCGGGGGGAGGGGCCCCGCCGCCGCATGCGCCAACGCCGGTCGTACGCGCACGTTTCGCCTTTACATCGGCAGACAAGCAGATAGATGGCATTTCAGAACCTGCGGGAGTTCCTCCGTCACCTGGACCGCACCGGGCAGCTCGTCCGGGTGCGGCAGCCCGTCTCCGTGGACCTGGAGATGGCGGAGATCGCCGACCGCACCATGAAGCTCCCCGGCGGCGGCCCGGCGCTCCTCTTCGAGCGGCCGCTGCTGATGGACGGCAGCGAGAGCGACGTCCCCGTCGCCATCAACATCTTCGGCGGCTGGCGGCGCATGGCCGAGGCGCTGGGGGTGAAGGACGTGGAGGAGCACGCCCGCCGCATCGCCGAGCTGATCAAGCCCGAGATCCCCAAGGGCCTGTGGGCCAAGGTGCAGATGCTCCCCAAGCTGGCGGAGCTCACCAAGGTACCGCCGCGCCCGTACAAGGGGCGCCCGCCCTGCCAGCAGGTGGTCCTGCGCGAGGGCGAGTTCGACCTCACCCGCCTCCCCGTGCTGAAGACCTGGCCGATGGACGGCGGGCCGTTCATCACCCTGCCGATGGTGATCACCTCGGACCCGGAGACGGGGGGGCAGAACATCGGCATGTACCGCATGCAGGTGTTCGGGCCGGATACGACCGGGATGCACTGGCAGCGCCACAAGGGCGGCGCGGGGCACTACCGCGCGTGGAAGCGGACGCGCGGCGGGCGCATGCCGGTGGTCGTCGCCATCGGCGGCGACCCGGCCACGATGTACACGCCCAGCGCGCCGCTGCCGCCGGGGATCGACGAGTACCTGTTCGGCGGCTTCCTGCGCCGCGAGCCGGTGTACACGTGCAAGGCGCTCACGGCCGAGCTCACCATCCCCGCCGAAGCGGAGATCGTGCTGGAGGGCTACGTCGACACCGACGAGGAGATGGCGATCGAGGGGCCGTTCGGCGACCACACCGGGTTCTACACGCTGGAAGACCCGTATCCCGTCTTCCACGTGACGACGGTGACCATGCGCGAGGACCCCGTCTACCCCGCGACGCTGGTGGGCCGGCCGCCCGTGGAGGACGTGTACCTGGGCGGCGCGACCGAGCGGATCTTCCTCCCGCTGGCCAAGCTCACGATCCCCGAGATCGTGGACTACCACATGCCGCCCGAGGGCGTCTTCCACAACCTGGTGTTCGTCTCCATCCGCAAGGAGTACCCGGGGCAGGCGTGGAAGGTGATGAACGGCCTGTGGGGGATGGGGCTGATGTCGCTGGCCAAGGTGATCGTGGTGGTGGACGAGGGGATCAGCGTGCAGGACACCGCCGAGGCGTGGTGGTACGCGCTGGGCAACATCGACCCCGAGCGCGACGTGAGGTTCACCAAGGGCCCGGTGGACGACCTGGACCACTCGTCGCAGCACCCCTCCTTCGGGAGCAAGATGGGGATCGACGGCACGCGGAAGTGGCCCGAGGAGGGGTTCACCCGCCGCTGGCCCGACATGATCGAGATGTCGGACGACGTGAAGGAGAAGGTGGACCGCCTGTGGAGCCGCCTGGGAATCGAACCGCTGGAGTGAGGGAGACCGGGATGCCGGTGCGCAGGGAGGTGCCCGCGAAGCTGC
This sequence comes from Longimicrobium sp., assembly GCA_035630095.1. Taxonomy (GTDB): domain Bacteria; phylum Gemmatimonadota; class Gemmatimonadetes; order Longimicrobiales; family Longimicrobiaceae; genus Longimicrobium. The sequence goes on along the minus strand of DASQLJ010000317.1, from coordinate 13,017 downwards.
CGATCGCTTGGGACCGAATCGAGGCGTTCTGCCGCAGATGGGGAATTGCGGAGTTCGCCCTCTTCGGCTCCGTGCTGCGCGACGACTTCCGGCCGGACAGCGACGTTGACGTCCTGGTCAGCTACGCCCCTGATGCAAGCCCTTCTCTGCTCGACCACGCCGAAAAGGAAGAGGAACTGGCGGAGATTTTCGGCAGGCCGGTTGACCTGATCAGCCGGCAGGCAGTGGAGCACAGCAGGAACCCATACCGGCGGCGCTCCATCCTGGAATCTGCGCGGGTGATCTATGAAAGCGCATGATCTTACCTGGCTCGCGGATATCCTCGATTCCGCGAATCTGGTGCGGCAGTTTACGCAGGACGTCACGTTCGAGGAGTTCAGGAAGGATGTAATGCGCCACTCGGCAGTCGCGCGGCATCCTGAGATCATGGGGGAAGCGGCGAAAAACGTCAGCGCCGCGTACAAGGCCGACCACCCGGAGATTCCGTGGAAGAGGATGGCGGGAATGCGAGACGTTCTGATCCACGCGTACGGCAAGGTGGATCTGGCGGAATTGTGGGGGATTGCCACTCACGACGCGTCTGAGCTCATCCGGAACCTTGAGCCGCTGGTTCCACCGCCAGACGCCGAGGACGCGTGATGGACGATAGCGGCGCTGGTCCGTGCAGCCATCTGGGAATCGAGCCGCTGGAGTGAGCGCCGCCGCCGCGCCTGATGGTCTCGCGAGCGAGCGCCTGTGGCTGCGGCGGATGGAGGCGCGCGACGTCGCCGTGCTGCTGGCGTACCGGAACGATCCCGAGGTGGCGCGCTACCAGGGATGGGGCGACGCGTTCAGCGCGGAGCAGGCGGAGGAGATGCTGGCGGCGCAGACGGAACTGCGGCCCGGCACCCCCGGCGCCTGGTTCCGCTGGATGCTGGAGGAGCGGGCGTCCGGCGCCGTGGTCGGCGACTGCGCGATGTGCGTGGACGGCGACGACCCGCGGCAGGCGGAGATCGGCTTCAGCCTGGCGCGCGAGCACCAGCGCCGCGGCTTCGCGGCCGAAGCGGTGCGGCGGCTGCTCGACTACGCGTTCGGTGAGCTGACGCTGCACCGCGTCGTCGCCATCACCGACGCGCGCAACGCGGCGGCGGCCGCCCTGCTGGCGCGCGTCGGAATGCGGCGCGAGGCGCACTTCATCCAGAATTCGTGGTACAAGGGCGCGTGGGGCGACGAGTTCCTCTTCGCCATCCTGCGCAGCGAGTGGAGATGAGTGAGAAACCTGACCGTTCCAAGCTTCCGATTCGCAAGCTTCGGCTCCACGACCCAGAGCCGGATCCCGATCCGGTAAGTCCCGAGGAGTCTTCCAGAATCATGCATGCGCTCGCTCGGAACGCATGGGCATTCATGGGAGGAAAGGCCGCGGATGCTGCTGACTCAAGACTTCAGAGACGTATTATCCGAATTATCCAACGCCCAGGCTGACTTCCTCGTAATCGGGGCGTGGGCAATGTCGGCGTACCAGATGCGCCGTGCAACGGGCGACCTTGACATTTGGGTGCGGCCAAGCGCAGAGAACGCTCAGCGCGTATGGGATGCACTAGCGCGTTTTGGTGCGCCGCTGATGACATACAAAATCACGCTCGAAGAGCTCGCGAAACCGGGCTTGGTGTTTCAAATCGGCAACGAACCAGATCGGATTGATATCTTGACCGGGGTTGATGGCCTTGGGTTCGAAGAAGCATGGCGGACGCGTGAGTACCACCAGATCGAAGGGGTGATGGTGCCCGTCCTGAGCGTACCCAATCTGGTCAAGAACAAGAAAGCGAGTGGAAGACCGCAGGATCTGTTCGACGTGCAGTGGATGGAGCGGAAATTCGGGCCTGGTGGAACTGGGCTCTGATGGTTTCTGAAAGTAGGGAGAGAACGTTGTCGACTGACGCAAAGCTGGAGCGGCTGAACGAAGGCCAGCACATCGCGGGGGCCGGGCGGCTGGTGGACTACAGCAACCTGGTGAAGCTGCCGCACACGCTGTTCGCCATGCCGTTCGCGCTGGTGGGGGCCACGCTGGCCAGCTACCGCTACCCCGTCACGATCCAGCAGGTGCTGCTGATCCTGACGGCGTTCGCCGCGGCGCGGTTCGCGGCGATGGGCTTCAACCGCATCGTGGACCGCGCGATCGACGCGAAGAACCCGCGCACGCGGATGCGCGAGATCCCCGCCGGCCGGCTCTCGGTGCGGCAGGCGACCACGTCGGTGGTGGTGGCGAGCGTGGTGTTCATCCTCTGCGCGGCGCTGTTGAACCCGGTGTGCCTGGTGCTGGCGCCGTTCGCGCTGGGGTGGGTGTTCTTCTACTCGTACACCAAGCGCTTCACCCGCTGGGCGCACCTGGTGCTGGGGTTCGCGCTGGCGATCGCGCCGGTGGGGGCGTACCTGGCGGTGGCGGGGCACTGGAGCCGGCCGGCCGGGGCGCTGCTGGCGCTGGCGGGCGCGGTGCTGTGCTGGGTGGCCGGCTTCGACATCCTCTACTCGCTGCAGGACATCGACTTCGACCGCGGCGAGGGGCTGCACTCGGTGCCGGCGGCGCTGGGCCCTCGCGGCGCGCTGGCGGTGTCGCGGGTGCTGCACCTGGTCTCGTCCGGGCTCTTCGCGCTGGTGGGCCTGCTGCTGCCGCAGCTGGGCACGGTGTACCTGTTCGGCGTGGCGGTGATCGCGGTGATGCTGCTGTACGAGCAGAGCCTGGTGCGCGCCGACGACTTCTCGCGGATCGACGCGGCGTTCTTCAACGTGAACGGCGCGATCAGCGTGGTGTTCTTCCTGATCGTGCTGGCGGAGAGGATCTTTTCGTGACGTTCAGGGCGGGCGCCCCCGTCACCTTCGGCATCACCGGGGCCAGCGGCGCGCCCTACGCCGTGCGGCTGCTGCGGGCGCTGAACGAGACGGCCACGCCCACGCGCCTGATCATCTCCAGCTACGGCTGGCGGCTGCTGGCGGAGGAGACGGGGATCGAGGGGCTCGAGGCGCTGCAGGCCGCCACCGGCGACTGGTCGCGCGTGGAGCTCTACGACTCGCTCGACCGCGGCGCCACGCCGGCCTCGGGCTCCGCGCCGTCGGGGGGGATGGTGATCTGCCCGTGCAGCATGGGCACGCTCGCCTCCATCGCCGCCGGCACCTCGCGCAACCTGGTGGAGCGCGCGGCCGACGTGGCGCTCAAGGAGCGCGTGCCGCTGGTGCTGGTCCCCCGCGAGACGCCGCTCTCGCTGGTGCACCTCGAGAACATGACGCGCCTCACGCGCGCCGGCGCCGTGATCATGCCCGCCGCCCCCGGCTTCTACCATCGCCCCGAATCCATCTCCGACCTGGTCGACTTCGTGGTCGCGCGGATCCTCGACCACCTGGGCGTGGAGCACCGCGTGGGCCGCCGCTGGAAGAGCGGGGAGACGGAACGGCCGTGAGGATCGGCATCGTCTCCGACACGCACGGGCTGCTGCGCGCGCAGGTGCTGGAGGTGTTCGACGGGGTCGAGCACATCCTGCACGCGGGCGACGTGGGCGATCCCGGCATCCTGGACGAGCTCGCCGCGATCGCGCCGGTGACGGCCGTGTGGGGGAACGTGGACGGCTTCGACGTGCGCAGCCGCACGACCGAGGTGGCGGACGTGGAGCTGGGCGGCGTTCGCGTGGTGGTGATCCACGGGATGCAGTTCGGCTCGCCCACGCCGGCGAAGGTGGCCGCCGCGCACCCGGGCGCCGGCCTCGTCGTCTTCGGCCACTCGCACCGGCCGCTGATCGAGCAGGTGGGGCCCACGCTCGCCGTGAACCCCGGCAGCGCCGGCCGCCCGCGCTTCGGCCGCGACCCCGTCTCCGTCGCGCTCGCCGAGATCGCGGACGGCACGGTGACGGCACGGCTGGTGGATCTGGATCCGCAGCGTAAGTAGTCATCTCGCGAAGATCCGTCCGGCCTCGACCCACCTGCGCTGTCCGTCCCCCTCGGCTCCTTCCGCCTGATCTACCCACCACCAGATTCGACACACTCCGACGAGCCGCTTCGGCCACGCCGGATCAACCCGCGTCCGCCGTTCCTTCCCCGAAGCCGATGTACTCCGGCGGCACTTCGTCCGTCAGCCAGACGCCGTTCGCGGCGCGGAAGAACGGGCGGCCGTCGCGGTGCATGCGCCCGGCGGCGACCGTGAGCACCACGGGGCGGCCGTGGCGCTGGCCCACGCTGCGCGCCGTCGCCTCGTCGGCGGAGAGATGGACGTGCGTGCGGCCGGCGGAATGAAGCCCGGAGCGGCGGATCGACTCGATGAAGCGCGTCGCGGTGCCGTGGTAGAGCACCTCCGGCGGCGTCCTCGGCTCCAGCCCCAGGTCCACCTCCACCGAGTGTCCCTGGTTCGCGCGGATCCGCGTGCCGTCGTCGCTGAGGGCGAAGCGCTGCTTCTCGTTCGCCGCCACCACGCGCGCCAGCGTCTCGCGGTCGAGCCGCACCCCCGCCCGCGCGGCGCCGGCGAGCAACTCGCCCACGTCCGCCCACCCGGTGGCGTCGAGCTTCAGCCCGATCTTCCCCGGATCGTGCCGCAGCACCAGGCTCAGGAACTTGCTGACGCGGACGAGTTGCGGGTCCATGACGTGGTGCTCGATTGGATTGGATGAGATCGACCGATGATGGCGCCCCGGCGACGCTCCGACCGACCGTCGTCGCGGCGTTCAGTCGTGCGCGTGCGGTGGATCCGCAGCGGCCGGGGTGTAGCGAACCGGCACTTGCACCGAGTCGGTCTGCGGCCAGCGCAGGTAGCGCCTGAACCAGACGTGGGTGGGCCGGCCGCCGAAGACCATCTGCACCGCGGGGCCGGCCTTCAGCGTCAGCACGATGTCGTCGCCGCGGGCGCGGACGGTCACCTCGCGCGGCACGCGCGGCGGGTGGACGACGTTGTGCGCGTGCGCGGCCTGGAACCGCGGCGGGGTGCACACGCACAGGCGCGACGGCGCGATCAGGCGCTCCAGCGGCGTGCCGCGGGTGCCGGCCGTGTCGGTGGTGAATCGGTGCGCGCTGATCTGGTACTGCCCGGCCGAAGGGACGAGCACTGCCCAGCCGTAGTCCAGTCGCGACTGGCCGAGCGGCGCCGGCGGGGGCAGGAGAACGCCGTCCCACCCGCTCGGCATCACGAACACGGCCGAATCCTCCGTCACCACCGCGCTCATCCCGTCCATCGGCCGCGGCCCGCGCGGCCCGGCGCAAGCGGCGAGCACCACGAGCAGCAGGGTCGATCGACGGAACCCCATCACAATCCGCATCATCGCACGACTTTCAGTGATCTGCCCTCGGGTGTGGGATCCGCGTGGATGGATCGACCTTCGAGATGCAACGATCGACCGACGCGCTTCCTGCCGCCATGGGGCGCGCGAAGCGGCTGCGCCGGGCGGGGCATGCGCATTGCGCCCTCCCGCGCCCCTTCCACGACCAGCCCGGCACGCTGCCGGATGCAAGGCGGGGAGCACGAGGCGTTCCGCGCGCGGGCCGCCGCCACGAGAAGCGAGGCACATGATCACACGGTTCGACAAGATCGCGGTGGACCTGCCCCGGCCCAAGCACCCCTCGCCCAACGCGGCCGCCGCCGTGCAGGAGCTGCTGGGCGGCAAGTTCGGCGAGATGTCCACGTTGATGAACTACACCTTTCAATCGTTCAACTTTCGCGGGCGCAACCAGATGCGCCCCTTCTACGACCTGATCGCCAACATCGCCGCCGAGGAGTTCGGGCACATCGAGGCGGTGTCGTACACCATCAACCTGCTCCTCACCGGCTCCACCAAGCGCGGGACCGACCCGGCCGCCACGCCGCTGGCCGACGCGCTGGACGCGCGCAACAGCTACCACTTCATCGCCAGCGGCCAGCAGGCGCTGCCCGTGGACTCGCAGGGGAACCCGTGGAACGGCAGCTACGTGTTCTCCAGCGGCAACCTCAAGCTCGACCTGCTGCACAACTTCTTCCTGGAGTGCGGCGCGCGGGCCAACAAGATCCGCGTCTACGAGATGGTTGACGACGACACGTCGCGCGCCATGCTGGGGTACCTGCTGGTTCGCGGCGGCGTGCACATCGTGGCGTATGCCAAGGCGCTGGAGAAGCTCACCGGCGTGGACATGGGCAAGCTGCTCCCGATCCCAGACATCAGCAACAAGCGCTTCCCCGAGGCGCGCAAGAACGAGGACCGCGGCCTGCACCGCATCCTCTACCGCTTCAGCCCCGACGACTACCGGAAGATCACGGAGATCTGGAACGGGCCGCACCCCGAGGACGGCAGCGAGCTGATCGTGCAGGACGGCCCGCCCGAGGGCTTCGACCCGCCCGACCTGGACCCCGAGCCGCAGCTCACCTCGCCGCTCGGCCCCGACATCGACTCGGAGATGTTCAAGGACATCGCGAAGAAGCTATTCGGCTGACGCGACTTCCCATCGACGGCGAGGCTGTTCGGACGAGGAGGGACCCGCGCGGGTCCCTCCTCGTCTCGTACGGATGGTGGATGGCCGAGCCCGCCGGTCTTGCCCCGCTTCAGTGCGCGCTCACCGCGCCGGCGGCGGGCCAGTCGGTGTCGCCCACGCGCCGCAGGTTCATCTCCACGAAGCGCACCGGCTCGCGGCCGGGCATGATCCGGTCGCCGACCTCGCGCCACACGCCGTCACGGATCGTCGCCGTGTAGCGGATGATCATGGGCCCGGCCGGGATCTCCCACGTGTACCCGCCGTTGGCCGTGGGCGTGAGCACGAAGTCGCCCGAGCGGCCCTGCGCGTACGAGCGCATGGAGTACACCTGCGTGGCCGGGTCGTAGGAGATGGTCGCGAAGGCGTTGAAGGCGACGGCGCCGCCGGCGTCGTACCCACGCCCTTCGAGGACCTTCACCGCGCCGTCCAGGAACGGGCCGGCCCGCTCCGTGTGCGTGACATCCAGCCGCGTGCCGTTGGGCAGAAGGGTCCACGCGGGGCCTCGCCACACGCCATCCATGTTCGACAGCCGCGCCATGGCCGTGCGCTGCGCGGCGAGGAGCGCCGCGGGGTCGTGACCCTGCGCCCGGGCGTGCGCCGGCGCTCCGGCCGCCACCAGCAGTGCGAACGCCGCGAGCCGATGCTTGAGCATGGGAAGATCTCCTTGCGGTGTGGAAGGTGATCGAGGAGCCCTGCTACGAAAGCGCGGTGACAACGGGTAGCGCGTCGCGATGATGGGTGCGCCCTGGGGGTCCGGGGCGATGCGACGGATGGATGGAGCCGCGGGAGGTGGAAGGGAGGTCCCGCGATGATACGATAAAGCGCCGCGATGGATGCCGGAAGCCGCACGTGTCCGGCGGGGCGACTCGCCGGGCTGCGTCCGCCGCGTCCCGTCCCCCCGCGAACGTGGAAGCCGCGCCGGGGCTCAGCCCGGCGTGGCGGCGCGGCGGAGGCGGTCGTGGATGCCGGCCCACTCGGGCGTGTCGGGGACGCGCTCGATCCAGATCAGCTCGCAGCCGGCCGCGTCCAGCGCGTGCAGGGCGGCGTAGAGGCGCGCGGCGTACGCGCGCGGGTCCGCCGGCATCACCACCACCTCGGCGCCGGACGCGGACGCCGGGACGAAGGCCACCACGCCGACCGCCCGGTCGTCGCTCGCGGCCCACACGGCCTTGGCGAACGCCGCCTCGCGCGCGGCGGGGTCGAAGAGGCGCACCTCGGCGCGCGGCACGTAGTGGCGGTCCAGCATCCCCGGCGACGGCCGCGCCGCATCGTCCGCCGGCGCGGGGGAGGCGAGATCGACGCGGCCCAGCACCTCGCGCAGCTCGTCGGCGCCGATGGAGCCGGGGCGCAGGATGGTGGGCACCGCGCCCGCCAGGCTGAGCACGGTGGATTCGATCCCCACCGGGCAGGGGCCGCCGTCCACGATCACGTCCACGGCATCCCCCAGGCTGCGCCGCACGTGCTCGGCGGTGGTGGGGGAGACGCCGGCGGAGCGGTTCGCGCTGGGGGCGGCGACCGGGATCCCCGCCGCCTGCAGCAGCGCGTGCGCCACCGGGTGCGCGGGGATGCGGATGCCCACGGTGGGGAGGCCGGCGCTCACCGCGTCGGGCACGCCGGCGGCGCGGGGGACCACCAGCGTGAGCGGACCGGGCCAGAACCGCGCCGCCAGCCGGTCCGCCGCCTCCGGCCACGCGGACGACAGCGCGCGGGCGGCCTCGGTCGACGCGACGTGCACGATCAGCGGGTTGTAGGCGGGGCGCCCCTTCGCCGGTAGATGCGCGCGACGGCGTCGGGGTCGCGGGCGTGGGCGCCCAGGCCGTACACCGTCTCGGTGGGGAAGGCCACCAGCCCGCCGCGACGCAGGACCTCCGCGGCGCCGCCCAGCGCCGATGCGTCGGGAGAGCTTGGATCGACTCGTAAAATCCGCATTTTCAAGGAGATCCGGAAGACTTTCGGTGGACTCGGAACGGCATGCGCTTTGCCTCTTCCGAAAGGCGAGCGCAGGCGAGGCGCAGAGGCACCGGGGACCCAAGGGAGGACGCGATGTTCTGGATGTTCATGACGGCGCTCTGGGTGGTCATGCTCCTGGCCCCGCTGGGTCTCCTGGTCGCCCTGCTGCCCACCGGCCGCGACTGTCCCCGCTGCGGCAGCGAGACGCTGCCGATCCGCGTCGCCCTGCTGCGCCCGGTGATGCGCCTGCTCAACCGCCGCTGGTGCACCTCGTGCGGGTGGGAGGGGATCATGCGCGTATCGCGCCACGTGCCCGTGCCCGCCATGGAGGTGGTGACCGAGGAGCGCGACGAGTACGACGACGACGCCGCATGGCGCGGCGAGCGGGACAGCGGCGGCGGAGTGCTGTAGCGCCACAGCTCCGCACCCCGGCAGCCGCTGGTCTGCACCGCTCGCCCGGCCCCTCTCCCGAGAAGTCTACGGGAGGGGGGCCGTTTGATCTGCCAAGTCCGACCGGAGGCAAAGGTTCGGGCGGACGCCACCCCCGCGAGCCCCCGCCACGGCTCGTTCCTCGCCTGTCCGCACCACTCAGTTTGGGGTCGAAGAACGAGCGGTGGCCGCGGCGCCGCGGGCCCTCTCCCTGGCTCGTTCCTCGCCTGTCCCTCCCCCGAACTGCAGGGGAGGGACGGTCGTGTGCCCAGCGGGTCGCAACGCACTCGGCGGCGCCTGCGTGGCAGGGGGGCCGGCATCACGCACCGATACTCGCTTGCAGTCCGCGCAGCGGACTTCCCATTGTTTCAGCCGCGACTTCAGTCGCCCGGCGAGGGTCGCCCCGCCGGGGGACGCCTACTCGTCGATTCCACCGCCCACGACAACGCGTACCAGGTGGTCGGGGTTGAAGTGGCGGCGCGCGACCTCGCGCACCTGCTCGGCGGTCACGGCTTCCACCTCGGGGGGGAAGCGGTCCCACCAGTCGTGCGGTAGGCCGTAGGCTTCGATGGTGGCCAGGCGGCTCGCCACGCCCGCCGGGGTCTCGAACACGCGGGGGAGCGACAGCATCAGCGCGTCCTTGGCGCGGCGCAGCTCGCCGTCGTCCACCGGCTCGTCCATCAGGCGGCGCATCTCGCGCACCATCTCGCCCACGGCGGCGGCGGTCACGCCCACGTCCACGGCGGTTTCGGCCACCCAGCCGCCGTGGACGATTCCGGAGGCGAAGTGCGAGCGGGCGCCGTAGGTCCACCCCTTGTCCTCGCGCAGGTTGGCGCCCAGGCGGCCGGTGATGGTGCTGCCGCCCAGCAGGAAGTTGGCGACGCCCGCCGGCACCCAGTCGGGGTGCAGCCGCGGCATCCCCGGCCCGGCGAGGCGGATCTCGGACTGCGCGGCGTCGTCCCACTCGGTCAGCGAGAGCCGCCCGGCGTTCGGCGGCGCCGGCTCGCCGCGGGGGTAGACGACGGGCGGCGCTTCCCCCGTCCACCCGGCGAAGGCCCCCTCCAGTGCCTCGCGCAACTCCACGCCGTCGAACTCGCCCGCGGCCACGATGTAGGCGCGGGCCGGGCGGTAGTGCGCCGCGTGGAACGCCACCAGCGCCTCGCGCGGCACCGAGCGGATCCCCTCCTCGGTCCCGAACGGCGGCAGGCCGTAGGGATGGTCGGCGCCGAACACCTCCAGCGCCGCATTGTCGTCGGCCACGTTCGACGGCTCGTCGCCGCGGGCGATCAGTGCGTCGAGCGACTCGGCGCGGATGCGCTCCACCTCGTGCGCGGGGAAGGTGGGGCGCATCACCACGTCGGCCAGCAGCGCCACGCCCTCGCGCAGCGTCTCGCTAAGCAGCACCACCTCCACCTCGGCGAAGTCGTGCCCCACGTGCGGGCCCACGGCGGCGCCCAGCAGGTCCAGCCGCGCGTGCAGCGCCTCGGCGGTCATCCCCGCCGTGCCCTCGGTGATCAGGTGGCCGACGAGCGAGGCGGTGCCGGGGTGCTCCGCCGGGTCGGCCGCGGAGCCGGCGGGGAGCACCAGGCGCAGCACCACCTGCGGAACCCCGTGCCGCGGCGCCGACACCACGCGCAGCCCGTTCGGCAGCGTGTAGCGCTCCGGCCGCGGCACGCGTGGCACCGGCGGCGGGCCCAGCGTGGGTGGCGGGAGGATGGCGGGCCGCATCGTCGCCTCGCTCATACGATCACCTCGCCCTCGTCGCCGTCATCCCCGTCGTCGTCCTCGTCGTCCATCTCCTTCGGCGGGTTGCCGGTGGGGACGACCACCAGGGTGGCGCCGCGCCCGGCGTCCAGCCACTGCGCGGCGGCCCGGGCCACGTCCTCCGGCGTGACCTCGCCGTACAGCTCCATCACCCGCTCCAGCGCCTCGGGCTCGCCGAGGACGGTGGCGGCGTAGGCCAGCGCCTCGGCGCGCTCCTCCACCATGGCGAGCTCGCTGACGTGGTCGCGCCGCACGCGGCGGACGGCGCCCAGCACTTCGTCGTCCTCCACACCCCGCGCCACCTCGTCCAGCACGCGGCGGATGGCGGCCTCCAGCACCTCGGGCGCCACGCCGGTGCGCGCGGTGGCGACCACGCCGAACGCGCCGCAGATCGCGGTGGGGTAGAGGTAGGTGTCCACGTCCTGCGCGATCCGCCCCTCGCGCACCAGCGCGCGCTGCAGGCGGCTGCTGTCGCCGTCGGCCAGGAGGTAGGCGAGCACATCCAGCGTCACCCACTCCCTGGTGCCGTAGCCGGGCGTGGTCCACGACTGGTAGACGCGCGGGAACGACACGTCGTCGGGCATCACCTCGCGGCGCACGGCGGCGGCGGGCGCGGGGTCGGCCGGGGGCGCGGCGGGGGGGATGCGGGGTCCGCGAGGCAGGTCGCCGAAGTAGCGCTCGGCCAGCGCGAACGCCTCGTCGGCGCCCAGGTCGCCGGCGAAGACCAGCACCGCGTTGCCGGGCGTGTAATAGGTCTGGTAGAATCCCCGGGCGTCGTCGAGCGAGATCGCCTCCAGGTCGGGCATGTAGCCGATGGTGGGCCACGCGTAAGGGTGCCCGTCGCCGAAGAGCATCTCGTGCAGGCGCTGGTCGGCCATCCCGTAGGGGCGGTTCTCGTACGACTGCCGCCGCTCGTTGACCACCACGCCCCGCTGCACCTCCAGCATCTCGGCGTCGAGCACGGGGAGGAAGAAGCCCATGCGGTCGCGCTCCAGCCAGAGCGGAAGCTCCACCGCGTGCGAGGGGACGGTCTCGTAGTAGTTGGTGCGGTCGAGCCAGGTGGAGCCGTTGTTGGAGCCGCCCACGCGCTCCAGCAGGTCGTCGAACTGGCCCTTGGGCGCGTGCTGCGACCCCTCGAACATCAGGTGCTCGAGGAGGTGCGCCAGCCCGGTGCGGCCCGGCCGCTCGTCGCGCGAGCCCACGCGGTACATCAGGTGCACGGCCACGATCGGCGCCGCGCGCTCCTCGTGGTGCACGATGCGCATCCCGTTCGCCAGCGTGTGCGTGCGCACGGGAAAGCGGAGCGCGGTGGTGGGTGCTGCCGTATCCGTCACGTGGTAATCGTTTCCCGGTGATTCGATCAGGGGTTCCGGCCGCCTGCCCGGCAAGACGCGCGCGCGGCGGTTTTCAGGGCGCGCAATCTAACACCGCCCCGGCCGCGGCGCGCGGCGTGCGGGGAGGACGTGCGAGGCCGTCTTCGCGCCAAAAGGCGGCTGAAGCCGCAGCTGGAACAATGGGAAGCCTCACGAACGGCGTGAGGCTGTTCGGTGCGGGGGAGAGATTTCCACCGGGGCGGTGTTTCGTGGGTGCCCGGTGAACGCACCAGGGCCGTCCCCGGTCTCCCCCTCCCCCAGGCTGTTTCGGCTGTTTTGGGGGAGGGGGTCGGGGGGAGAGGGCCAGCCGCGGCCGCACCAGCGCTCGTGCCATTTCACAGATTCAGACGACGCCATGACCGACGATTCGCCCACGCCCGAGCAGCCCAATCCCCCGTCCGCCGGTCCGTCCGGGGTCGATGATCCGCCGCGCGGCCAGCCCTCCGCGGCGGGGGAGGCGTCGCCGGGGGCGGCGGAGGTGCGCGAGTCGCCGGAGGTGCCGGGGACGCAGGGGCGGGCGATGCTCGCGGCGCTGGGGCGGCTGCCGCAGGGGGCGCTCAGCCGCGCGTTCGGCCGCCTGGCCGACGTGCCGCTGCCGAAGCCGCTGCGGGGGCCGGTCCTGGGCGGCTTCGCGAAGATGGTGGGGGCCGACGTGAACGAGTCCGCCGAGCCGCTGGACAGCTTCCCCACGCTCAACCGCTTCTTCACGCGCACGCTCAAGCCCGGCGCCCGCACCTGGCCCAACGACCCGCGCGCCGCCGCCTGCCCGGTCGACGGCGCCACGGGGCAGCTCGGGCGCGTGACCGGCGGGCGGCTCATCCAGGCGAAGGGGCGCACCTACTCGCTGCGCGACCTGCTGGACGAGGACGGGCAGTGGGAGCGCTTCGAGGGCGGCGCGTTCGTCACCCTCTACCTGAGCCCGAAGGACTACCACCGCATCCACTCGCCCACCGACGGCACCATCCCGCGCGCCCGCCACGTGCCCGGCGCGCTGATGCCGGTGAACCTGCCGGCGGTGATGCACGTGCCCGACCTGTTCGCGCGCAAC